>NZ_JBEZFT010000024.1:0-87893 GCF_040649595.1 Kribbella sp. NPDC048915
CCACGTCCCGGAACCCGTGCCCGACCGGCGAGCCGCTGGTGGGCAGGGTGTCGAGGTAGTGCGCGGAGGCGTACTTCGCGGTCTTCAGTGCAGAGGCCGCCAGGGTGGTGGGGCGAGACGGCGATGCTGGCGGGAGCTGGGGAGAAAGCCGCCGGGGCCGGGTGAGGGCTAGAGGTGGGCGTCTTCGGTGGTTTCGGCTTCTTCGCCGAAGGGGTGGGTGTCGATGAACTGCTTGGTTTCGGTGTAGAGACGTTCGATGTACTTCTCCAGCTCGGCGGACTCGACGCGCCACTGGCCGCGGCCGCCGATCTTGACGGCGGGGATGTCGCCGCGGCGGACCAGGGCGTAGACCTGGTTCGCGGAGATGTTCAGGACCTCGGCGACGTCGGCGAGTTGCAGGAACCGGGGACCCGGCATCGTCGTCTCCTTCCGATAATGGCTGGTTTCTTCAGTTTGCCACGGTTCGCGGACGGACGATCGAGTTTGTCCCCAGGCCGGCCCGGACCGGCCGAAGCACAGGGCGACGCCATGACGGCCTGTGGATGACCGTGCACGGTCCGCCCCCGAACCAGGCAGAATGTCCGCCGAGAGGTCCAGCAAACGAGTGACCCAGCAAGACGAGTGACCAGCAAGACGAGTGACCAGCAAGCCGAGTGACCAGCAAGCCGAGTGACCCAGCGGGGAGACGACGTGGTCGAGACAGCAGTGCGGAGTGGGTTCGGGGCACCGGCGGCCCCGGCTCAGCGCAACCGGAAGGCGCGCTGGAAGGACGGCCGCCTGGTGCTCGGCGTGTTGCTGGTCGCGATCACCGCGCTGGCCGGTGCGAAGCTGCTTTCGTCCGCGGACGACACCACGACGATCTGGGCCGCCAAGCACGAGCTCAAGGCGGGTACGCCGCTCACCGACGACGACCTGACCACGGTTCGGGTCCGTTTCACCAGCAGCGACGACTCCGGGCGGTACCTGTCGGCCGATGCCAATCTTGACGGACTGGTTGTCGGTCGGACGGTCGGTGCGGGGGAGTTCCTGCCGAAGGACGCCGCCGTACCGAAGTCGGACCAGGATCGCACCGAGTTCCCGCTGTCCGTGGCGTCCGGCCGGTTGCCCGCGGACACTGCGCCCGGTGACGTGGTCGACGTATGGGTCGTCCCCAAAGAAGAAGGAAAGCCCGCGCGGCCGGTGTGGAGCAGCGTCCGCATCCTGCAGATCGACTCGGTCAAAGGGGTCGCGGGCGGTTCCGCGCGTCGCCAGGTGACGATCGCGCTCGCGTCCACCGACCTGCCGCGCATCCCCGCGGCGCTCACCGCGCTCGGTAGCGGCGAGGCGACTCTGGTCCGGAAGGACAGCTGATGTCGATCCCAGTCCTGCTGGCTGTCACCGGTGCGCCGTGGGAGGCCGAGGTCGTACGGCGGACCGAGGGCGCGCCCGGGATCCGGGTCGTACGGCGCTGCGTCGACATCGCCGATGTGATGGCAGCGGCCGCGAGTGGGCAGGCGCGCGCCGTACTGCTTGCCGACGCGCTGCCGCGGTTGTCCGCCGATGCGGTCGCCGCGTTGCACTCCCGGGGCATCGCCGTACTCGCCCTGGTCGACCCGAGTGACACCGGCGCCCCGTTCGGTGCGGAGGACCGGCTCGCGCGGATGGGGATCGAGCGCATCCTGCCCGCCGATGTGAGCCCGACGGACCTGGCGCGGGCGGTGTCGGATGCGGTCGACTCGGGACCGCCGATCACGGCGTCGCACTTCGCAGGCGCCTTCGTGCCGCTCACGCCCGAGGCCGCCGCCAACCCGCCGCCGCCCGCTTTCCCGCAGGGCACTGGCCGGCTGGTCGCGGTCTGGGGGCCGACCGGTGCGCCCGGGCGGACGACGGTCGCGGTCAACCTGGCTGCCGAGCTGGCCCAGAAGCGGATCCCGACGCTGCTCGCCGACGTCGACGTGTACGGCGGGACCGTCGCGCAGATGCTCGGCATGCTCGACGAAACCTCCGGCCTGGCTGCCGCCGCACGCTCGGCCTCGAACGGTTCGCTCGACGTCCTCACGCTTGCCCGGCACGCCCGCGAGCTGAATCCGAACCTGCTGGTGCTGACCGGCCTCAGCCGCGCCGACCGGTGGACCGAGCTGCGCCCCGCCGGCGTCGAGGCGATCTGGTCGACCGCGCGGTCACTGGCGCCGCTCACGGTGGTCGACGCCGGGTTCTGTATCGAGACCGACGAGGAGATCTCGTTCGACTCGCTGGCGCCGCGGCGCAACGGGGCGACCGTCACCACGCTCGAGGAGGCCGACGAGGTGATCGTCGTCGGTACGGCGGATCCGGTCGGGCTGACCCGCCTGATCCGGGCGGTCCACGAGGTGCGTTCCGTCGTACCGTCCGTCACGACGCGCGTGGTGGTGAACCGGTTGCGCTCCGGGTCGCTCGGCAGTTCGCCGGCCGACGCGGCGCTGGATGCGCTGCGGCAGTACGCCGGGGTCGACCACGCCGTCCTCCTGCCGTACGACCTGAGCGCCCTGGACACGGCCGTCGCGCACGGGCGCGCACTGTCCGAGGTCGCCAAGTCGAGCAAACTCCGCAAGGCGTTCCAGCAACTCGCCAACGGCGTCGCCGCCACCCTGCACTCCGTCCCGGTCTGACCCGAGCAGTCGCCGACCGAGCAGCCGCCGACCGAGGAACCGAGCACCGAAAGCCGAACCGGAGCGCCCGAACCGTAGCCGCGAGCAGGAGCAGTCTCAGGGAAGAATCGGTGACGTTTCGGGGGACAACCCCCACCGGGATCGGCGCCCCGCTGTGCCAGTGTTGGAGGTACGTCGACCCGCACGGAGGAGCGTCATGTCCGATGTCCAAGGCCGGCCGCGGAGCTCGATGAGCATCGAGCGGCGGTACGGGATCGCCATCTCGGTGGCGCTGATCCTCGGCGGCGCGTACTGGGCACTCACCGGGCTGACCGAGGGCACCAAGACCAGCCACCACAGGTACCCGGTGCAGGGCACCTCGCTGCACGTGCAGAACTCCTCGGCGACGATCGAGGTGCGCCCCGGCGACGGCAACGAGGTCCGCGTCGACCGCGAGTCCGAGCGGAACCTGTTCGGCTCGGACCCGAAGGAGAACTACGACGCGGGCGAGAACCGGCTCGAGCTGGACAGCGGCGGCTGCGGGTTCCTGTCGTTCAACTGCGAGACGAAGTACATCCTGACCGTGCCGCGGGACCTTCAGCTGACGGTCGAGAGCACCAGCGGCGACCTGACCGTCACCGGCATCGAGGGCGGCGCGAACCTCAAGACCAACTCGGGCGACATCGTCGCGCACGACCTCGGCGGGTCGGTGGAGCTCGAGTCCAGCTCGGGTGACCAGGAGGCGGACGGCTTGACCGCGACCTCGGTGACGACGCACAGCAGCTCCGGCGACACGTCGCTCGACTTCTCCGCCGCGCCGCAGAAGGTGGACGCCGAGGCGAGTTCCGGTGACGTCGACATCCGGATCCCGTCCGGTACGGAGTCGTACAAGGTCGACACCGACACCTCGTCGGGGGACGAGTCGGCCAACGTGAAGATCGATCCGAGCGCCACCCGGACGATCAGCGCGAAGACGTCCTCGGGTGACGTCAGCATCGAATACCACCGCTGACCACGGTCCGTGAGGGCCAGGGTCGGCAGCGTGAGGGCGACCGCGGTCTGAGTAGGCTTGCGCGCATGGTCGAGGTGCAGGCGATGCCGCGAGGGCTGCTCGTGGACTGGGGCGGCGTGCTGACCTCGGGTCTGGAGCCGGCGCTGCGACGCTGGGCGGAGCTGGACGGATTCGATTTCGATTCCTACCTCGAGGCGGTGATGAAATGGCTGCCCTCGGAGGCCGCGGCCGCGGAGTTCAACCCGGTGCACGCGCTCGAACGCGGCCAGCTCGCCGTACCGGACTTCGAGCGCAAGCTCGCCTCGATGCTGGTCCGCCACGACGGTACGCCGGTGCCGTCCGAGGGACTGATCGAGCGGATGTTCGCGCACTTCGAGCACCAGCCCGCGATGTCCGCGCTGGTCCGGCGCGCGAAGGAGCGCGGCATCCGGACCGCGCTGCTGTCGAACTCCTGGGGCAACACCTACCCGCGGCACACCTGGGACGGCATGTTCGACGACATCGTGATCTCCGGTGAGGTCGGGCTGCGCAAACCCGAGCCGGAGATCTTCCATCTGGCCGCGGACCGGATCGGCCTGGCACCGGCCGACTGTGTCTTCGTCGACGATCTGCAGCTGAACGTCGACGGCGCCCGCGCGGTCGGGATGACCGCGATTCTGCACACCGAGTACGACGAGACTCGGCGAGCGCTGGAAACTCTGTTCGGAGCCGACCTGACGTGACCGTGACCACCCCTCCAACCTCCCCGACCCGCCCCACCGGCCGCCGTGGCCTCGTCGTCGCCGTCCTCGCCTGCGCGGCGCTGGTCGCGCTCGGCGCGTGGATCATGAATCTGTACGCCGGGATGATCGACCTGCGCGTGTACCGGATGGGCGGCTCGGTGCTGCTGCACGGCGACTCCCTGTACGACGCGAAGCTGCCGGGCGGGTCGAACCTCCCGTTCACGTACCCGCCGTTCTCGGCGATCGCGATGGTTCCGCTGGCCGCCGTACCGTGGGCGGTCGCGCTGGTGGCGTGGACGACGCTCTCGGTGCTGTGCATCACCGCGTTGTGGCGGGCGAGCCTGACCAAGACGTTCTGGTCGTTCGTCACGCAGCGGAAGCGGACGGCGGTGCTGATCGCGCTGACCGCGCTGTCGATGCTGCTGGAGCCGGTGTGGCAGACGATCCAGTTCGGCCAGATCAACCTGTTGCTGACCGCAATGATCCTGCTGGACCTGATCCGGCCGAACGACGCGCGCCTGCGCGGGTTCTGGCTCGGCGTGACGATCGGCGTGAAGCTGACGCCACTGCCGTTCCTCGCGCTGCTGGTGGTGACCAAGCAGTGGCGGGCGCTGCGCAACGCCGTCCTCGGCCTGCTCGCGACGATGGCGATCGGGTTCGCGATCGTGCCCAAGCAGTCGTGGCGGTACTGGACCGAGGTGATCCTGGACGCGAACCGGGTCGGCGGGCTGGCGTATACGGGCAACCAGTCGTTCAACGGGTTCCTGCACCGGATCGGCGACGAGGCGAGCTGGGTGCAGCCGACCTGGTTCGTGCTGTCGGCCCTCTTCGGGCTGGCGGTGCTGTGGCTGGCGCGTCAGTACTGGCTCGCCGACGAGCGGGTGACCGCGATTTCGGTGATGGCGCTCGCGGTGCTGTACGCGTCACCGATCTCGTGGAGTCACCACTGGGTGTGGATCATCCCGCTCGGTGTCAGCGTGATCCGCGGCGTCAACCGGGTCTGGGGTCTCAACCCGGCCGTTGTGACCGGCGTACTGTTCTACGGCCTGTTCGTGCTGCGTTCGATCTGGTGGGTGCCGTTCCGCGACGACCGCGAGCTCAGCTGGAGCTTCTGGCAGTCGATCCCCGGCAACTCGCACCTGATCGTCGGCCTGATCGCCTTCGCCCTCCTGGCCGTCACCAGCCGCGGCCTGACGAAGTCGTCACTCCGAGAAGAGCAGTAGCAGGCCGCCGCAGGTGTAGCCGACCATGACGATCAGCAGGGGGACCTGGCCGATCAGAGCCTTGGTGCGGGGGAACAGGGCGACGGCGCGGTCGTGGGCGGAGATGACGCCGAGCAGGTGACCGAAGACGACCGCGACGACCTGGATGACTGCAATCGCGGTGCTGTGGTTGGTGATGCCGGTGTTCACTGCGAGCAGGCCGGTGCCGAAGATGTTCGCCCCGTTGCTCAGCGGGTCGCTCAGGTAGATCAGCGTCCGCTGGCCCTCCAGGATCAGCAGGGTCAGGTAGTGCGCGACGACGTACCCGAAGGCGATCGGTACGACGGAGTGCGCGAACAGACCCGGTAGCGCCGTCCGTGAACTGTCCGACAGCCGCCCCGCCAGGATCGTCGCGCCGGAGTATGTGATCAGCACGAACAGGATGAACACGATCAGCGCGGCGGTGCCGAGCCAGGTCATCGAGATGTCCTGGTTCTGCGCCCAGCCGATCCAGGCGGTCGAGTTCGAGAACCCGTCGTACGCCGTCGACCCGAGCAGCGCGGCCACCAACCCGACGAGGCCGGGCTGCGGGCGCATGCCGTCCAGGTTCTCCAGCGGGCGCCGAACGACCAGCTTCCCGTCCGTACGGCGGCCCCACGGCGAGAGGCGCGACATCAGCGTCGCGTACGCCTCGAAGGGATCGCCCTGCGCGAACCAGCGGTCACCGAACAGTACGGCGCCGAACATCGTGATCACGACGTAGAGCGCGATCCACGCCTGCAGCACCGGGATCGTGGCGCGGTCCGGGGCGACCAGCTCCAGCCAGGTGAACGCGAAGATGCCGAGCGTGGCCGGCCACAGCCCCACCCAGGACGGGAGCTCGAGCAGCCCCTTCGAGGACGGCTGACGCAGCAGCTTCGAGAGCAGCAGGTGCAGCGTGCGCAGCGGGTTCAGAGTGCGCCAGACCGGTCCGAACAGCAGTGAGATCGGCACCAGGCCGACCCAGACCAGGATGTAGATGAACCCGAAGATCGGGTTGGTCAGCCGGTCGACCCCGAACAGCAGCGCGAACATTGCGTACAGGAACGTCGCGAGGCCGAACAGCCGCACGACCCACCGGAACCAGCCCGCGTCGATCACCGAGCTGATTGCGGCAGGCAACGGTACGCCGGACGCGTTGCCGCGGTACTTCGGGCTGCGCCACGCGAGCCCGAGAATGACGAAGGACAGCGCGACCGCGACCGCCGCGCCGCCGACCGCGAGGCCGAACGGGACCGGTAGGTCCTGCCGGCCGCCGATGCCGTGCAGGGCGATCATCAGGAAACGACGAGCTTCGCGACGAGCTTGCCGCTGTGGTGGGTCTCGACCTCGAACGTGCCCTTCATGTTCGCCGTGAACTTCACCGAGGCGGGCTTGCCCGGGGTCAGCTCCAGCTCCTTGTCGTACCCGTGGATGTGCAGCTCCTCGTCGGCGTCGCTGACCGCCTTGACCAGCACGGACTGGCCGGCCTTCACCTTGATCGTCGCGCCGCTCGGGTTGACCTTGCCGTTGGCAACGGTGATGTCGACGGTCACGTCGGCCTGCTCACCGGACGGGTCGGCGGTGTTCGAGGGCGCGCTGGTGTTCGGTTTGCCCGGGCTGGGCGTCATGGTCGGCACGGACGTCGGCACGGACGTCGGGGCCGACGTCGGCGTCGATGCCGGGGTCGACGCCGGGGCACTCGGCGAAGGGGCGCTGCCGCTGCCGGTCTCGTCCCCGCCGCAGCCGGCCAGCACCAGCATGCCGAGGGTGGGCAGAAGCGCGGCGGCGGCACCGCGAGTGAGCGTCGAACGCATCGGTCCAGAAGCCTTTCGAAGGGTCATCGAGTTTCCGAGGTGCAAGACGCACCCTCTTGCCTGACGAACACAGATAGCTCAGTGTTCCCGTACCAGCAGTGTCGCAGCCCACTGTCGGCGGTGGCCGCTAGGGTGAGAATTCGCCGATCACGAGAGGAAGGTGCCAGATGCCGGACAGGTTGACCTCGCTCGACCTCACCTTCCTCAAGGCCGAGTCGCCGGCCACCCCGATGCACGTCGGCACGGTCGACATCTTCGAGCCGCCGGTGCACGGCGACGACGGGTTCGACTACGAGAGCCTGGTCGCGCTGATCCGCGACCGGATCGCGTTCGTGCCGCGGTACCGGCAGCGCGTCCAGCAGGTCCCCGGCCGGTTCGCTGCGCCGGTGTGGGTCGACGACGAAGAGTTCGACATCACCTTCCATGTCCGCCGTTCTGCCCTGCCCCGCCCGGGCACGCACGCGCAGCTGCTGGAGCTGGTCGCGCGGATCATGTCCCGGCGCCTCGACCGCGCCCGCCCGCTGTGGGAGATGTATCTGGTCGAGGGTCTGCAGGGCGACCGGTTCGCGATCATCGCGAAGTCCCATCAGGCGCTTGTCGACGGCAACAGCACGGTCGACATCGGCCAGGTCGTGCTGGATTCGACCGCGCACCCCCGGGACACGCCGACCGATACCTGGCAGCCGGCGCACCCGCCGTCCGCGCTGGAGCTGCTCGCCGGTGTGTTCGCGGACGCCGCGCGGCATCCGACCGGGGTGCTGGAGCTCGCCCGCGCCGAGATGGCCAGTTTGACCGGTTCCACGTCGGTCCGCGAGGTGATCGGCGACGTGGTCGGTTCGCTGGTCGCACAGCGCCGTACGCAGGAGAGCTCGCTGCATGTGAAGACGTCCGGTCAGCGCCGGTTCACCACCGTGCAGACCGACCTGGAGGACTACCGGACCATCCGCGCGGCGCACGGTGGCACGGTCAACGACGTCGTGCTCGCCGTGGTCGCGGGTGCGTTCCGGGCCTGGATGATGACCCGCGGTGAAGGCGTCGGGCCGACCCGCAGCGTGCGCGCCGTGGTTCCGGTCAGCATCCGCGACGACGAGGACGAGGAGCCGACCTCGCTCGGCTCCCGGGTGATCGCCTCGACCGTCAACCTCCCCGTCGGGGAGAACTCCCCGGTCATGCGGCTGCACCAGATTTCGTACCAGACCAAGGTGCACAAGGACACCGGCCGCGCGGTCAGCGCCCGGTCGCTGGTCGGCATCGCCGGCTTCGCCCCGACCACGCTGCACGCGCTCGCGGCCCGGGTCGCCACCGCCACGGTCCGGCCGATCGACGACGTGGTGATCACCAACGTCCCGGGTCCGCAGTTCCCGCTGTATGCGCAGGGTGCGCCGATGCTTGCGTCGTACCCGGTCGTCCCGTTGATGCCCGGTCAAGGACTCTCGGTCGGCGTCACGTCGTACGACGGCCAGGTGTACTACGGTTTGAACGCGGACCGCACCGCCATGCCGGACCTCGCTGTTTTCGCCCAGTGCGTGACCGACGCGCTGGACGAGTTACTGGAAACGACCAGGGGCAGCCGGAACCGCGCCTCCCGCGGCCGGAAGACTCCCCGCGGCACCAAGAAGGCGGGCTCATGAGGGTCTACGTACCGTCCACGCTCCGGTTACTGGCGGCGGCGTGCAACGCCGGCGAGATCGGCCCGGCACCGTTCACGGCGTACGCCGTCACGCCGGCGTTGCGCGAGTGGTACGTCGAGGGCGACGACGAGGAGCTGGAGTACGCCGCGATGGCGCAGGCCGCCCGCGCCTCGGTGGGACTGCTCGCCGCGGATCCCGAGACCGCCCGCCGACGGGTGGTGATCGCGGCCGAGGTGAGCGCGGTGCCGCCCGCGGACGGTTCGGTCGAGCTCGGTGACGCCCGGCTGGAGCTGCATGTGGTGATCCCGTGGCGGTCGGTGGCGTCGGTACACCTGGACGCGCCGCAGGCGACGGCCGTGATCGGCAAGGCCGCGGAGCTCTGGGACGCGGCGCAGAACGGTGACGACGACGCTCTGTTCGCCCTGGATTCGTGCGAGGCTGAAGATCTGATGTGGTACGCGACACAGGAGATTCCCGACCTGCTCGCGGCGGAGGGGCCGCGCGGCGGGCCGGCGTAGCTGACGGTGCTGACCGTGACTTCGACAGGGAGTTGATGGCGATGCAGGCGATCTGGAAGGGGGCCATCTCGTTCGGGATGGTGACGATCCCGATCAAGGTGTTCTCCGCCACCGAGGAGAAAGACATCTCGTTCCGCCAGGTGCACATCGCCGACGGGGGCCGGATCCGGTACAAGCGGGTCTGTTCGATCGACGGTGAAGAGGTGCCGTACTCCGACATCGGCAAGGGTTACGAGATGCCCGACGGCCGGATGGTGGTGCTGGAGCCCGACGACTTCGCCGACCTGCCGCTGTCCAGCAAGAAGGTCATCGACGTTCTGGAGTTCGTCCCGGCCGACCAGGTCGATCCGCTCTACCTGGGCAAGTCGTACTACCTGGCCGCCGACGGCGGTCCGGGCGCGAAGCCGTACGTTCTGCTCCGCGACGCGCTCGAGGGCTCCGAGCTGTACGCATTGGTCAAGGTCGCGCTGCGGTCCCGGGAGAGCCTCGGGCTGCTGCGGACCGTCGACGACGTCCTCGTGCTGCAGGTGATGCTCTGGCCGGACGAGATCCGCGACGCGTCGTTCGCGGCGCCGCCGGAGGACGTGGAGATCCGGTCGCAGGAGAAGGCGATGGCGTCGTCGTACATCGACACGCTGCGTGGTGAGTTCGACCCGGAGCAGTACCACGACGAGTACCGCGAGGCGCTGGAGAAGGTCGTCCAGGCGAAGGCCGAGGGTGTTCCGCTGCCGGAGTCCGAGGAGGAGGAGACCGAAGGCGCCGAGGTCGTCGACCTGGTCGCCGCGCTGCGTGCCTCGGTCGAGGCCGCCAAGGCGCGCCGCGCGGGTGGTGGTGACGGTGGCGCCGAGCCGGCCACGAAGGCGCCGGCGAAGAAGGCGGCGGCCAAGTCGCCCGCGAAGAAGACCGCCGCGAAGAAGACCGCAGCCAAGAAGACGGCCGCGAAGAGCACCGCGAAGAAGGCAGCCAAGAAGGCCACGAGGAAGTCCGCATGAGCGGGCCCGGGGGACCGACTGCGAGGGGGAGACACGATGACTGACCTGCCGACGCCGCCGCCGACCACGACCGAGGTGCCGCAGGATGCCTCGGCGATCCCGGACGACCCGGGTGCGCCGCCGGTGCTGCCGGGGGCGTACCTGCTGGAGCTGATCCCGATGCCGGTCACCGACATCGACCGGGCCAAGCGGTTCTACGCCGAACAGTGCGGGTTCCACGTCGACGTGGACGTCGCGCCGGCCGATGGCGTCCGGATCGTGCAGCTCACCCCGCCGGGATCGTTCTGCTCGATCAGCCTGCTGCAGGGAATGCCGCAGGTGGAGATGGAGCCCGGATCGCTGCGCGGGCTGCACCTGGTGGTCAAGGACATCGAGGCCGCTCGTCAGGAGTTGGTCGGCCGCGGTGTCGAGGTCAGCGAGGTTGAGGACCTGGGTGGCGTCTTCTACGCCTGGTTCGCGGATCCGGACGGGAACACCTGGGCGCTCCAGCACATGCCCTGGCGGAAGTAGTACTTGCGACGAAATACGCCGCTGGCTGTAGCATCTGCGACAGTCGAGGGCCAGTCGCGTTCGTGGTAACGGTCCTGACGTGGCACCATGCTGGTGTCACGTCCGGCCATCCGCACCCGGCGTGCCCAGCACGATCCACCCCACGATCGAGGAGTTCCGCACGATGGATGCCGTCACCGCCGTCCCGACGCCTGCCAACGAGCCCGTGAAGGGGTACGCACCCGGTTCGGCCGAGCGCGCGACCCTGGAGGCGAAGCTCAAGGATCTGACCGCCGCGGGCCCGATCGACCTGACCTGCACGATCGGCGGCGAGCAGCGGCTCGGCGGCGGCGCGCCGATCCAGGTGGTCCAGCCGCACAAGCACGCGCACGTGCTCGGCACGCTCGGCAACGCGACCGAGGCCGACGGCCGAGCCGCAGTCGACGCGGCGCTGGCGGCCGCTCCGGCCTGGCGCTCGCTGTCGTTCGACGACCGCGCCGCGATCTTCCTCAAGGCCGCGGACCTGCTGGCCGGCCCGTGGCGGGACACGCTGAACGCAGCGACCATGCTCGGCCAGTCCAAGACTATCCAGCAGGCCGAGATCGACGCCGCCTGCGAGCTGATCGACTTCCTCCGGTTCAACGTGGCGTTCGCGCGGCAGATCGTCAGCGAGCAGCCGATCTCCTCGCCGGGGGTGTGGAACCGGGTGGACTACCGGCCGCTCGAGGGGTTCGTGTACGCGATCACGCCGTTCAACTTCACCGCGATCGCCGGCAACCTGCCGACCGCGCCGGCGCTGATGGGCAACACCGTGGTGTGGAAGCCGTCGCCGACGCAGCAGTTCGCGGCGCACTGGACGATGCGGCTGTTCGAGGCCGCGGGTCTGCCGGCCGGCGTGATCAACCTCGTCACCGGTGACGGCATCGACGTCAGCAAGGCGGCGCTGACCCACCCGGACCTGGCCGGCATCCACTTCACCGGCTCGACGAAGACGTTCCAGTCCCTGTGGAGCACGGTCGGCGCCAACATCGCGTCGTACCGGACGTACCCGCGGCTGGTCGGCGAGACCGGCGGCAAGGACTTCATCCTCGCGCACCCGTCGGCCGACCCGGCGGTGCTGAAGACCGCGATGGTGCGCGGCGCCTTCGAGTACCAGGGGCAGAAGTGTTCGGCGGCGTCGCGGGCGTACGTCGCCCGCTCGGTGTGGGACCGGATCCGTGACGACCTGATCGCCGAGACCGAGGGCATCACGATGGGTGACGTCACCGACCTGTCGAACTTCATCGGCGCGGTCATCGACGACCGGGCGTTCGCCAAGCACAAGGCCGCGATCGACCGGGCGCAGGCCTCCGACGCGATCGAGGTCGTTGCCGGTGGCACCTACGACGACAGCGAGGGGTACTTCGTCCGCCCGACGCTGCTGGTCTCCGACGATCCGACCGACGAGATCTTCAGCACCGAGTACTTCGGCCCGATCCTCGGCGTGCACGTGTACGACGACGCGCAGTACGAGAACGTGATGAAGGGCATGGAGAGCTCCGCGCCGTACGGGCTGACCGGTGCCGTGATTGCGCAGGACCGGCAGGCGATCGCCGAGGCGGCCGACTATCTGCGGTTCGCGGCGGGGAACTTCTACGTCAACGACAAGCCGACCGGTGCCGTCGTCGGGCAGCAGCCGTTCGGCGGCTCCCGCGCGTCCGGTACCAACGACAAGGCCGGCTCGATGTGGAACCTGATCCGCTGGGCGTCGCCGCGGTCGATGAAGGAGACCTTCGCGCCGCCGACCGACTACCGCTACCCGCACCAGGGCTGAGCGCCGGGACGCCCGCCGGGGTCAGCCTGCGAGGCCCCGGCGGACCGTGATGTAGAACCTGGTCAGGTCGTCGATCAGCGCCTCGACCTGGGCGGACGAGTTCAGGTCGGCGTCCGGCAACCAGTCCGAGACCAGGTCGAACAGGCCGCCGATCAGGCCGATCGCGACACTGTGCCGGACCGCGCGCTGCTCCTGCGGTTGTGGTCCGTCGTACCGGTCCCACTGCTGGACCAGGAAGCCGGCCGCCCAGCGGCGGTTGGCGCGTCGCTGACGCTCGACCGACTCCGAGATGCCGGATGCCATCCCGAAGGTGACCCTGGTGATCCGCGGGTCGTCGACCAGCGCGTGGACGAACGCCGCGAGCAGCCGCGGCGCCTGCTGCCGTTCGTTGCCGGCCGCCTGCGCGGCGGCCTCGACCATCTGCTCCTGCAGCCGCTCGGACGTCCGCCGAAGCAGCGCGAGGTAGCACTCCTCACGATTCCCGAACAGCTCGTCGAAGCGCTTCACGTCGATGGACGCCGTACTGCAGATCTGCTCGATCGACGTCCGGTGGTAGCCGTTGGCGGCGAACAGCTTGAGTGCGGCGTCCAGCAGCTGTTCACGTCCTTCGGCCCGGCGTTGCCCGGCGTCGAGTCCCCGTATGGTGCGGTCCATGCGCGGGACATTACCCCGAGTACCTGACTCGTAACCGAGAGGTTCCACGACCTGGGGTTTCACAGCGCTGAGCGTGTCGCCGGATGGCTGGGTGTGTGTGCACTGGCGGCTTGCAGAGGGCCAGCGCGCACACAAGCCGCCAGCGGCCGCGGTCAGCCGGTGTGATGGAGCTGCTGGGTGGGTGGGTCGACGAGGAGGGCGTAGCCGCACTTGATGCAGATCCACTCGTCGGCGTCGTCGGCGAGGTGATCCACGGGGGCGACGCGTTCGAAGGGCATCTCGGTGGCGCAGAAGGCGCAGTACTGGACGGCGTCGGTCGCGGGCGGGGTGCGGTCACGCCTGGCTCGCAGGGTCCTTCGCATCAACGGTCACCTCCGGTGCAACGCTCCCTTTCAGGTTGCCACCGGAGGTGCCGCGGTCAGCGCAGCGACACGGCCTACTTGCCGCTCCACTCGTGGCCGAGGTCGTGTTCCTTCTGCAGGCCGGAGCGGATCGCGTCGACGACGAACGGCTCCAGCTTCTTGCCGATCAGCGGGATCGCAACCTTCACGTCGAGGTTGATCGACTGAACCGTCTGCGCGCCCTGCTGCGCGATCCGTGCGGTGCCCTTCAGCGTGACCGGCGTGTTCGAGATCTCGCCGGCCACGTCCGCGGTCCGCGACCCGTCGGCGCCGGGCGCATGCCAGGTCTCGGTCTGGACGACGGTCAGCGTCTCGCCGACGAACTTCTTCGCCATGTCCGGGATGTCGGTGGACGGCATCTCCCGCGACACCCTGACCACGGTGTCGGTACCGGACGTGCTGACCCGCACGTCGTACGACAGCGCCTTGGTCTTGACACAGGCCTGCTCGCGAAAGGCCTGGTCCGACACAATCGCGAACACTTCCTCGGGGGTGGCGTCGTACGACGCGGACATCTTCAGCTCCATGCGGTCATCATGGCACCACGAGTGTCACGGGGCCGCGTTGAGCAGGTCCAGGGCGGACTGCTGACGCGCGCTGTCGAGCTTGTCGACCGGGCCGTACCAGCGCAGTCCGTACTGGTCCATCGGCGTCCGGTCGCGCGCGTACGCGCGATCTGCCTGGCGCTGCAGGTACGTCGTGTACGGGTGGTCCGGCAGCGCCGCGTTCAGCTTGCCGAGGCCGCGGACGTACGCGCCCTTGAACGACGGGCCGTCGCCGCCGCAATCGCCGTTCTCGCACGGCTCGCGGAGGATGCCGTCGGCGGTGTGCAGCGACGCGGCGGTGGTCGACGTGTCCGCGAGTTGACGGGCCGACGTCAGGTACGCTGAGTTGTTCGTTGCCTTCGACAACTCGGTGAGCGCGCCGATCAGGACGCCCTGGTTGTACGTCCATGCAGTCTGGCCGTTGTTGCGGCAGGTCGCGAGGTCGATGCCGTCGTTCACCAGGTTGGCGGAGTTGATCATCCCGGTCTGCTGGAACCACGCCCACCCGGCCTGCGCACGCTGCAGGTACGTCGTGTCACCCGGGATCCGCGTGTGCAGTTGCGCGTTGAGCTGGATGTAGAGCGAGTTGGAGATCGCGTTCTTGTACGTCTTCGCCTCGCTCCACCACACGCCACCGCCGCAGGTGTTGTCCCAGTACGCCGCCATGTGGTCGGCGTCCGCGCGGGCGGTCTGCAGGTACCGCGCCTCGCCGGTGAGGTCGTACGCCGCGACCCATGCCAGGCCCCACCACCCGGTGTCGTCGATGTAGTCGTTGCGAAACTGGCCCTCGAACTTGCCGAGGTTCAGGTCGTAGGTCCGGCCGATCGCGTACTGGTAGCTCGGCATCCCGCTGACACGCGCGTTGTCGATCAATGCGTTGAGCGCGTTGGCCGAATTCCACCAGCCCGTGGTGGTGAACAGCCCGGTCGAGAGGTCGTAGTCCTGCATCAGCGCGGTCGCGGCCGCCGTACGCCGGTCCCAGGCGTTCCACGTCGTACGGGCCCAGGGGGTGCAGGCGATCTCAGTGCGGTCGCCGGCCTTTCCGCACGCGCGCAGGGCGCCGACGCCGAGGTTGTTCCAGTCGTCGACGTTGTACATCAGGGTGCGCCAGCCGCGCTGTCCCGCGGGGATCGCGGTGGTGCCGAGGCGGCCGGACCAGGTCTTGGCGCCGTCCATCGAGCGGTCCAGCCAGACCTCGTCACCCGGGCTTCCGTTCTCGATCGAGGCCCAGCCCATGGCGTCCTCGTCGTCGAAGTGCAAGGTGATCGTGCGGCCGAAGAGAGTGGTGGACACCGCAGTGCGGTCGCCCGGCGCGAGCGCGGGGTCGCGGGCGTCGCAGTACTTGTTGCAGATCACGGCCTGCGGGGAGGTTGCCTGTGGAGACATGGTCACCGGTGGGGTCTCGGGAGACGGAAGCGGGGCGCCGAGCGGCACCAGCAGAGCGAGGCTGGAAACGATTCCAAGATACATCACAATTCTCCCTGGGGCGGTAGGAAGAAACACGGACGGAATGAGCGCTGGCCGGGCACGATCTCACCGACGGTAAGGGCACCCCCACACCACGTCAAGGTCCCGTCGGCCCGCCCGCTCAGGCGGAGGACCGGCGGATGCGGCAGCTCAGCGTGGCGGAATCCAGACTGCCGCGTCATGAGCGAAGAACACCCGCTTCGGATCGAAGCTGAGCAGGCTGGCCATCCAGGGGCTGGTCGGAGGCAACGGGGCGACGTCTCCGAGCCCGGTGTCGAGGAGGAGCGTGCCGGCCGGCGTGCGCGCGACGTACCCGAGAACCGGCTCGACGCGCGGCTGGCCGGTGCCGGTCTCCGCCGCGGACCGTACGAAGGTGCCCAGCGGGAGCCGGGTGATGTCGCCGATGCGCATGTCTGGTCCTCGGAGGAGTCGTGGCAGGGATCGCGGTCGGGAAAGGTAACGCCAGGAATCGTGGTGCACACTCGCCGACGAGATACACCCGCCTCGCTCTCCGGCGTACTCCGTGTCGATCGGGAGAAGTCGGGTCATCGCGTGTCTGCGGCTCACGCGAGCGTGCGCGACGACCTAGTCTGAGCTGCCAAGAGGACAGGTGCCGGTCGCCGGTCGAACCTGGCAGAGGAACGTGATGGACAGACGACGATCAGACATCCTGCTGGCCGTGGGGGTCGTCATCGCACTGTCCGTGGTGGTCACCTCGGACCAGGGCCGGGGCGGTGCGGTCGATCCACTCGCTTATCTGTGGGCAGCCGGGCTGGGCGCGCTGATGCTGCTGCGCCGCCGCCACCCCGTGCTGGTCCTCGTGCTCACCGCGCTGGGCTTTCTGACTTATCACGCTGCCGGCTTCCCGGCCATCGGAGTTGCGCTGCCGACGGCCGCTGCCCTGTACTCCGCGGCGGAGATGGGGCATGTGCGAGCGGCCGCCGTGGTAGCGGGCGCCACCTTGGGGTTCGCCACCACCTATCGCCTGCTCGCCGGTCAGGACATGGCGTTCGTGCTCGGGTACGAACTGGTGTCGCACGGTGCCCTGATGGCCGCGGTGATCGTGCTGGGCCACAGCGTCCGGACAGGCCGGGCGCTGCGACTTCGGACCGCTCAGGTGACCCGCCTGCTGGAGCGGCAGGGAGCGCTGGACGCGGACGCGAGGGTCCGCGAGGACCGCATGTTCCTGGCCCGCGAGCTGCATGACTCGATCGGCCACTCCCTGTCCGTGGCCTCGTTGTACACCAGTGTCGCCCGCGAGGCGGCTGACGACGGCGAGCGGCAGCAAGCCTTGGAGCTGGCGCGGACGGGGATCTCCGACTCGCTCGCGCAGCTGCGGCGTACTGTTGCGCTGCTGCGGGCGTCCTCGAGGACCCTCGACGGGGCTGGCCCCGGCCTGGCCGACCTGCCCCACCTCGCCGCCGGGCCGGCGGCCGCAGGATACCGAGTCAACCTGGACGTCGCCGACATCTCGCCGGGTCCGGAGATCGAGGCTGCCGTGTTTCGCATCGTCCAGGAGGCGGTGACCAACACGCTGCGCCACTCCACCGGCACCACGATCGAAGTGTCGGTGGCCTGCGACGGGCCGGAACGGGTCAGCGTGGTCGTCGCTGACGACGGCGGACCGGTGGCCGGCGCCGGCGCGCCCGACGGTCACGGACTCAGCGGACTGGCCGAGCGGGTCAGCGACCTCGGCGGCACGCTCAGCGCCGGCCCGACGCCCTCCGGCTGGGTGGTCCGCGCCGACATCCCGACGGAAGGAGAGACGTCATGATTCAGGTGATTCTCGTCGACGACCAAGGGCTCCTGCGGGCCGGCCTTCGGGCGATCTTGGAGAACGCCGAGGACGTCACGGTCGTCGCTGAGGCGGCCAACGGGCGTGCGGCGCTCGCGCGCGGCCGGGAGACCAAGCCCGACCTTTTCCTGATGGACCTGCGGATGCCGGTCATGGACGGTATCGAGGCCATCCGGGCGATTCGCGCCGATCCCCTGCTCGCGCCGGTTCCGGTCCTGGTCCTCACCACGTTCGACGACCAGGATGACGTCACCGAGGCTATCGCCGCCGGCGCCAACGGCTACCTGCTCAAGGACATCGAGCCCGACGACCTGCGCCGCGCCGTACGACGTGCGGTGGCGGGAGAGGCGCAGGTTGCGCCGGGCATCGTCCGTCAGATGATGGACCGGATCGCGCGACTTCCGACCCGGCGCAGCAAGGAGACCGAGATCGCCGGCCTGACGGACCGCGAGATCCAGATCCTCACGCACGTCGGCCGCGGGCTCACCAACGAGGAGATCGGCAAGGCGCTCTACCTCAGCCCGGAGACTGCGCGCACCTACGTGAGCCGGCTGATGAACAAGCTCAACGCGCGGGATCGCACCCAGCTGGTCGTCCTGGCGCACCGGGCCGGGCTGGTCGATTGATGTGCGCGCCACCCTCCGGGCAGCGAGCGCCTGAAGACGTGCTCGCCGGTCAGCTGCCGGCGTTCTCCTCGACGGTGCGCTTGATCCAGGGGATGGTGAAGGCGAAGACGAACGCTCCGACGAGCGCGACCAGCCCGAGGGCGGAGAAGTAGGAGGACTCGTTCGTCGCCGAGTAGGACTTGCCCGCGATGCCGCCGAGGGATGATCCGAGCGCGATCGACAGGAACATCAAGCCGACGGTCTGGGTCTGGAAGTGCGATGGGGCGAGCCTGGTCGCCACGGACAGCTGGACCGGCGCGACGAAAAGTTCGGCGACCGTGAAGACGAAGAGGATCCCCACGATGGCGAATGGCGAGATCGTCGCGCCTTCCTGACCGGTCAGTGCGAGGAAGCACAGGAACGCGACGCTGATGCCGATCAGCCCGAGGAGGAACTTCGTCGGAGCGGAGGGCTGACGACGCTCGTCCGTGGTCCACCACTGGGCGTAGAGCGGTGCCAGCAGGATGATGCCGGCGTCCTTGACGACCGGCGCCGACAACCTCTCGGGCACCCAGGTGCACCTGATCCTGGTCGACCTTCGGCACTCCGACCTCGACGGCCAACAGGCCGAGGACCGGTTGCACTCCGTGGGTATCACCGTCAACCGCAACGCGGTTCCGTTCGATCCCCGTCCGCCGATGGTGTCGTCAGGCCTGCGGATCGGTACGCCGGCTCTCGCCGCCCGCGGATTCGGGCCGGAGGAGTTCGCTGCGGTGGGCGACATCATCGCGGCCACCCTCAGCAAGGAACTCTTGCCGCACGATGTCGCGGAACTGGCTGGAAGGGCCGCGACACTTGCCGAGCGCTTCCCCCCTCTACCCGGGATTGAGCTGACGACCGTGATGCCCGGTCCTGCGGTGACCGCTCGCGCCCTGGCGTTGCTCTTCGCGTTCGACGACGATCATCGCTGCTTGTCGCTCACCGAGTTGGCTCAGCGGGCCGGGCTGCCCGTCCCCACCGCGCACCGCCTGTTGGGGCAACTCGTCGCCGGCGGAGCGCTGGTTCGGCGCCGTACGGGGGACTACGTGATAGCGCGGCGTCTGTGGCGGGTGGGGCAGCTTGCCCCGGTCGAAAGTGGGTTGCGGGAGGTTGCCGCGCCCTTCCTGAGCGACTTGCATGCGGCGACCCGCGCGACCGTCCAACTCGGGGTGCGGGACGGAACCGAGGTGCTGTGCCTGGAACGGATGGTGGGACACCGATCCGTCCCACTCCTCAACACGGTGGGCACCGGCCTGCCGATGTACTCGACCGGTATCGGCAAGGTCCTGCTGGCGTACGCGCCGGACGAGGTTGTCGCGGCGGTCCTTGCGAAACCGGTGCGCTTAACACCCCGGACGATCGTGGCGACCGACAGGCTGCGTGAGCAATTGGCAGCGGTACGCCGGAACCGCTACGCCACTACCGCCGACGAAATGTCGCTGGGAGCCAGTTCGGTGGCCGTGCCGATCCGATCGGCCGGGAACCATCGAGTGGTCGCAGCGGTCGGCGCCGTCGTCCGCAGCCTGGAGCACGACGAGGTCCGCGTCCTGGCGTCGCTGCGGGTCGCCGCCCTGGGGATCGAGAGATCACTCGCGGCAGCATCGCGAGTGATCATTCGGCTGAGCGAGTCCCTGGTCAGCAGCTGAGAATCAGGGTGTTCCCTGCGGCATGAGGTCCGAGATGTCGCCTCGGGGCGACAGCTCACGCGCTCCGGAACGCTATGGGCGCCGGTTCTTCGTTTCTACTGTCGTGACCATGTCCGATCACGATCTGCGTTTCCAGTCCTCAGTGTTGCGACGTCGGCTGGGCCTGCCGCCCTGGGCGATCGTCGGCCTCGCCCTGCTCGGGGTGCCCCGCATCCTTGCCCATGACCTCGGCATCACCTCGCCGCCGATCCAGGGCCTGCTGACGCTCGGGCCCGCAATTGTCTGGATCTTCGTCGTCCTGCGCGCGAAGGTCCCCTCTCCCGTTGTCACGTTGCTGGCCGTCGGAGTCGTCTACGGACTGGCACTCGGCATCGTGCACAACCTCATGTGGGGCCAGGTGTTCGGCGACAATCCACCGGAGCTCGGAGTCCTGGATGCCGATACTGCGGAGGTGCCGCTGCGTTTCGCGACCTTCGTGAGCAGTCTGTTCACCGGTGCGGCCGTGGGGCTCGTCATCGGCGTGATCGTGCACGGACTTCGGGCCGTGGGGCAGCGTAACAACCGAGCAGGCTGAGGCATTCGCCCCAGCACCGCGAGCATCCCGTACCCCGCTTGGTCCGTCGTGTCGACGTCGTCCGCGCCGCCATCGACCTGATTCCGATCCGCTGTTGTGGTGGCTTTCACTGAGTGGAAGTTGTCGGTGACGGTTCCGGAGCTGTCCGAGCCGACCGGACGCGGTCGGTCGTCAACCATGCCGCACAAGCGCAATCCGGTGCTCTCGACCCTGCTGCGACGGGCGGCCGTCGCAGCGCCGGCACTGGCGAGCACAGTGCATGTCGCGGCCTGCCTGGCCGAGGACGAACTCGGCATCGACTCGCCCGGAATTCCGGCCGGCCTGCACGCCCGCGTTCCGCTACCGGCGAGCACCGACGCCGCCGACCTCGCACGCAGACTGGGCCGTGATCACGGCATCGCGCTGCTCAGTCTCGATGCCTATCTGCGCAGCCACGCGCTTCCGCCTGAGCTGATCGTCGGGTTCGCTGCCCCGAGTCGCTCCGGGTTCGGTCAGGCCGTCGACGCCTTGATGGCGCAGCTACGAGGGCTCTCGGACGCCTGAGCCGGCTACGCGGTGAGGAGGGCGGAGATGAGGGTTGCAGTGAGGAGCAGGGCGACGGTGATGGTGAAGCGGCGGGCTCGGGCGTCGCGGGTGATCGGGGTCGTGGGATCGGGGGCGATGTTGCAGGGGTCGTAGCCGAGGGGATCTGTTGGCGCGAGAACGCCGGTGATGCGCTCGAGCAGCGAGCGGTGCCGGGCACAGCGGGTTGCTTCGTCGATGACCCGGCGGCGCAGGTACTCGCGGTGCCGCGTGGCGGGGAGCCGGAGGTCGAGCGGGACGGTGAGGCTGGACGGGAGGGCGCGTTCGCCGGGGAGTTCGAGGCCGGGCGGGAGGGCACGGTGGACGACGGCGTGGGCAGCCGCCACCCGCCTCGCTCGGCTGATCGAAGGCGGGAGGATCAGGTAAGCGAGGTGGACGAGCGACCGGTAGTCGTCGAGCAGCAGCGCCTCGATCAGCGGTTCTTCCCTGGTGGGGCCTTGGACCGGTCCCGGGACGATCGGTGTCTCGACCGTGGCGGACATGCAACTCCTCGACGTGGGCGTACAGCGGCAGCCGCACCCCCTGCGCGACTCCGTACCCCACTACCAACGAACGAATCACTGACCAGTCACGAAGTCCGGGTTAGTCTCCGTGCATGAGCACTGGTGACGGGGTTGCAGGGCAGTGGGGCGGAGTCGACGTCAATTTCGGTGAGGACGGCGGCCGGCTGACGTACGGCAGTTACCTGCGGCTGGCCCAGCTGCTCGACGCGCAGCACCTCGAGTCCGACCCGCCCGCGCACGACGAGCTGCTGTTCATCACGATTCACCAGGTGTACGAGCTGTGGTTCAAGCAGATCCTGCACGAGCTGACCGCCTCCCGGGACGCGATGCGTGCGGGTGAGTTGTGGCTGGCCGAGCACCTGCTGCGGCGGGTGCACACGATCGAGCGGGTGCTGACGCAGCAGGTGGACATCCTGGAGACGATGACCCCGCAGGACTTCGGCGAGTTCCGGCACCGGTTGTCGCCGGCGTCCGGGTTCCAGTCGGTGCAGTTCCGGGAGATCGAGTTCCTGTCCGGCGCGAAAGATCCGTCGTTCGTACGGCGGTTCCGCGGGCTGACCGAAGCGGAGCAGGACCGCCTGCGCCGCCGCCTCGAGGAGCCCACGCTCTGGGACGCGTATCTCGAAGTACTGCGGGCCGCCGGGTTCGAGACCGACTCCGACGACGCGATCCGCGACGCGCTGCGCAAGATCGCCAGTGACCGGTCGCACTACGCCGCGGTCTGGGAGCTGGCCGAAGCTCTGGTCCAGCACGACGAGCTGGCGGCCGCGTGGCGCGCTCGGCATGTGGTGATGGTCGAGCGCATGATCGGTTCGAAACCGGGCACCGGCGGCTCGTCCGGCGCGGCGTACTTGCGCAGCCGCCTCGATCTCCGTTACTACCCTCTTCTCTGGAATCTCCGCAGCAACCTGTAGCCCTCCGGGAAGGCGCCCTATGAAGCTCTATTCCGACATCGGGGCGCAGCGGTTCAGGCAGGTGTTCGGTGATCTCCTGCTGGTGCTGTGGATCTGGGGCTGCGTGGAGCTGGGGCAGCTCGTCTTCCGGGTGACCGACGCGCTGGGAGCCCCGGGCCGGAAGGCGGCGGAGGCCGGCGACGGGTTGGCCGGAGACCTGCGACGGCTGTCCGAACCGATCGGCAAGGTGCCGGCGGTCGGGGACCAGCTGCGGTCGCCGATCGACGGCGCGGCGGGCGCGGCCGGGAAGCTCGCGCAGGCCGGGCGGGATCAGGCACAGGCTGTGGAGCAGCTGGCCTACGTACTCGCGGCCGTCACGATCGGCTTGCCCGTCCTGTTCGCGGTGCTGATCTGGGTGCCGCGGCGGATCCGGTTCGTCCGGCGGGCGTCGGCGGCGCAGAGGTTCATCGACGACGCAGCCGATCTGGACCTGTTCGCGCTGCGGGCGATGGCGAACCAGCCGATGCACAAACTGGCCAAGATCTCCGACGACCCGGTCGCCGCCTGGCGCGACGGCGACACCGAGGTCATCGCCCAGCTCGCCCGCCTCGAGTTGCGGACCACCGGTCTCAAGCCACCCCGGACCGCCACCACTCAGTAACCGCGCAGTTTCGGCCTCCGGAGGTTGCTGCTGAGCGTGGCGGACGGGCTGGCGCCGAGGTTGGTGAGTGCTGGACGTCCGCGTCCCGAGCCTGTCGGGGCGACCAACGATTGCATCTTCGTGCAACAGTGTCGCCGGTGCCCCGCCGGGGAGGTTATAGTCGGCCGACCCGAGGTCTTCGGGGATACATCTGGAGGGGGAACTCCATGAAGTTGCAGCGTTTTGCGTTCGCGTTGGCCGGAGCCGGCTTGCTCGCCACCGCGGTCGCATCCGCCCCAGCCGCTGCCCTCGGGCAGGCCGATCCGGTGTCGTACTTCTCCCAGCAAGGCGACCGGCCCGTGTCCACGAAGGCCGCGATCGCCGCGAATCCGTGCATCAGCGCGATCGGGCTGCCCACCGCGGCGGGCACCATGCAGGAGATCGACGCGACCCCGGCCAAGCCGCCGCGGGCAACGGCGTACGCGAAGTTCCCGTTCGTCAGCAGCCGTTTGGACGCGACCTGGTACTTCGCCGCCAACGCCAACCAGACACAGTTCTACTACTACGGCCTGCTGGTGCAGGGTGCGAGCCTGTACCGGCACACGACGTACATCCCGACCGACGAGACCAAGCCGCCGGTGCCGACCTTCAAGCGGGTCGGGTCGGGCTGGACCAACTTCAAGGCGATCGCCACCTCGAACTACAGCGTCGCGCAGCCGCGGCACGCCTACCTGTACGGCCTGAACACCAACAACAGCCTGTACCGGTACGCGATCGTCGGCGCCGGGTTCAAGAGCCTCGGCCCGATCCCGGGCTTCCGCGGCTTCAAGGCGATGACCGTGATCGCCGAGACCCCGACGTACGACACGTTGCTGATGACAACAACCGCGGGTGCGCTGTGGACGGCCCACATCCCGATTGCGGCCGGTGCGAAGCCGGTGATGAAGCTGATCCGCTCGTCCGGGTTCGCGGCGTACGAGTCGCTGGTCGCGCAGAGCTGCGGTACCCGCGGGGGCACGCTGCTCGTGGGCGTCGACCACAACACCAAGTCCGCGTACCAGTACGCCCTCAGCCACGCGAACGGCACGGCGACCGCGGTCACGTCGTACGGCAAGATCCCGGGTGTCTTCGACGGCGTCAGCCACGTCTCGCTGACCACGCACTACGACCAACTGGTCGGCGAATAGGCCCCACCCCGAGACCCGCGCCGGATCGGTCGGCGCGGGGCTCGGCCCGAGGGAGTGACACCCCGAGCGGGGTACAGTGCAGCACCTCGAAGACCCGATCGCCCACGGGAGTTCGCATGCGCCGTACGCCGCTCGTGCTAGGAATCGTTGCCGCTGTCATCGCCACCACTGGTCTGGTGACGCAGTCCGGGGTCGCCGAGGCGGCCGGCCCGAGCAGTGTCCGGCGGGTGGGGACCGAGGAGTTCGCGGACCCCGCCTACGCGCACTTCGGCTCGAAGTACTACCTTTTCCGCACCGGTTCCGGGTACGGCGCGCGCTGGACGAAGGGCAGCGGGTGGTCGGCGGTGCACAAGTCGATGGCGAAGATCCCGGCTTGGGTGGACCACGACAAACCGTTGCTCTGGGCACCGGAAGTCTTCCGTAGCTCGGACAGCCGCGGCGCCTTGTACGTCATGTATTTCACCGGTCAGTCCGCCGCCCGCAACGTGCACTGCATCGGCGTCGCGACCGCACGCAACCCGGCCGGCCCGTACATGCCCGGCGCGAAGGCGGCGGTCTGCTCGCCGTGGGTCTCGCGCGGCTACGAGGCGATCGACCCGGCGGCGTACCGGGCCAAGAACGGCAAGCGATACCTGATCTACAAGAGCAACTACCGCAACGTGTCGGGCTTCCAGATCCGGGCCGTCGAGATGGACAGCCGGACCGGGACGCGCGTGGTCGGCAAGAGCATCGCGAAGATCGTCAGCAAGACCAAGATCGAGGGCCCGTCGGTGATCGCGCACGGCGGCAAGGTGTGGATGTTCACCTCGCGCGGCGACTACATCAACTGCTCGTACAACACCGACGTCTGGTCAGCGGACACCTTCTGGGGCGGGAAGTTCACCCGGGTGAAGACGTTGATGACCACGAAGTCGACGAAGCTCTGCGGACCTGGCGGTGCCACCGTGATTACCGTCGGCGGCACCACCCGGATCGCCTTCCACGCGTACGTCGACGCGAACCGCAACGGCGTCAAGGACTCGAACAAACGCCAGGCCTACACCGGCATCATCAAGTGGAACAGTGCCGGCAACCCGTACTTGGCCTGACTGTCGAGCGTCAGCGCGCCTTGCGCACGGTGTCCGCGACCACACCTTCCGCGACGTCGCGCAGCTTGATGTTGCCGGTTTGCGACATCCGCACCAGGAACGCGAAGGCGCGGTTGGTGTCCAGTGCATACCGCTCCATCAGGATCCCGATCGCGGTGCCGATCGTGGTCCGGCTCTCGAGGGCCTCCGACAAGGTTGACTCGTGGCGGCTCCAGCCGAGCAGTACGGCGGCCCAGTCGGCGTACATGCCCGCGACGTACCGGGCGTCGGCGTCGAACACCTGCGGAGTGTCGGCGTACAGGTTGAGCGCACCGCGGACGTGCGGCGCCGCCCGGAACTGGTAGGACAGCTGCGAGCTCAGCCCGAGCGCCGCGGCCTTCGGACCGTACTGCGGCCAGCGGTCGTCGGTCGCGATCCGGTCGACCTGGACCACCGGTTCGGTGAGCGCGGCGTCGAGGCACGGTCCCTCGCCGAGGTCGTACTGCAGCTTGTCGGCCTCGGCCGCGAGCGGATCGGTCGGGGCGAGTGTCTCGATCGTGCCGTCCGGATCGGTCACCGAAATGCTCGCGCGGGTGATCCCCGGGATCGTCGCGGCCGCGCTCGCGGTGATCAGTTCGAGCGACTCGTCGGCGGTGACCGGCGTGCGCAGCGTGTCGGCGACCGTGGTCATCAGGTCGGCCAACTCCGGTAGTTCCATCGCAGCATTCCTCGGCTCGGCGGTCGACGGTGCCGACCGGGGTCCGACTCATTGTGCGTCCTCGACGCCGGCCTGCCCAGTAGGGGTCTCGCGGCCCGCGAACCCGCGGCCGCTTGGGACCGATCGCCTATGATCCCGACGAAGCCTGGCGACCGCCGGGCCGAGGCACCGACGGGAGTTCTGTGCGATCAGACGACAAGCAGGGCGTGCACCGCGAGGCGGCGGAACTCGCCGAGGTGGCGGTGCGCCTGCAGACCGCGCGGGACACCGGTGACCTGCTGACCGTGAGCGCCGAGCTGGCCCAGACGTTCTTCGCGTGCCCGTTCGCCGGGGTCGCCACGCTCGGCCGGGCGTCGACCCTGCTGGACGTCGCCGGCCCGGCGGCGGAGCTGATTCGCGGCGAGGCCGCCGTACCGGACAGTGCCTGGCACCAGGCGCTGGCCGGCAACGAACCGACCGTCGCGGGACATCCCGGCAGCCCCGACGGCCAGGTGACCCACGTGCCGCTGATACCCGGGCGGGGGCGCGCGGTGGGCGTCCTGTCGCTGTACGGAGCGGGCGCGAAGCTGACCTACGGCAGGGCGTTCGCGACTCACGTCGCGGTTGCGATGGAGTCGCTGCGGTACCAGGACAAGCTGCACCGGTCGATGGATGCGCACCGGGTGGTCAGCTCGAGCCTCGGGATGCTGATGGAGCGGTACAACATCGACGCCCGCGAGGCGTACGACGTGCTCAGCGGCATCTCGCTCGAACACAACGTCAAGCTGCCCGAAATCGCTCGCCGGGTGATCGAGGACCGGAACCTGCCGGTCACCGGCTGATCGTGCTTCTCCGTACCCGGCCGTGAGCGGACCGTCGCGACGAGGATCAGGACCCGCCGGTCGGCGGCTGTCGGCTTGCCCGGGCGAGTCGGCGATGATAGTTGTAAGCGAGGTCGATCGGTTTAGACAGCAGCCGAGCACCGGCCCGCGCTTGCGCGCGATGAGCCGCCGGGCTGCCTGATCACCGTTGAGCAGCCGCCCGGCAGAAAGCCGAGCCTGCTGATGCTCGACGAAGACAACGAACTGCTTCTCAGTGTCACCGATGCCGGCCCGTACGTCGTCGTCCGCGCGGTCGGCGATCTCGACCTGGAAGGCGCGCCGGCGCTGACCGCCGAGCTGCGGTCGTGGCTCGGGCCGCGCCCGGTCGTGCTGGATCTGAGCGGGGTCGACTTCATGGATTCGAGCGGTCTCGGCGTGCTGGTCGGCGCGCACAAGGAAGCCGGCAACCGGGGCGGGGCGCTGATCCTGGCGGCGCCGAGCCCGCGGGTGCAGAAGATCTTCAAGGTCACCAGGCTGCACAAGGTGTTCAGCGTCCACGACACCCCGGAGGACGCCGTCGAAGCCGCCCTCCGCAGTACCGGCACGGTGACCAATGACCGAAGCTGACCACAGCACCCTCGACCCCCGGCCCACCGCCCAGTACGCCGACCTGCAGCAGACCGAACCGCAGTACGCCGAACCGCAGCAGGCGGCGGTGCGGCCGGAGCTGGCCGAGGAGATCGGGCTGGCGATGGCAGGGTCCTTGAACTTGCGGCGTTCCGTTCTCCAGTTGCTCGACGGTGTCCGGCCGGAGGTCGCGGACTGGACGGTCGTCGCGTTTCCCAGCTCGCACGGCATCGGTCTGCAGCTGTTCGGCGGCGACGACGTGTCCGCCGTACGGTCCGTGTCCAGGCGCCGAGTGGCCCGCAGCGCCCTCGAGCGGGTCCTGTCGACCGGCCGCCGCGAACTGCTGCACGTCGCCGCCGGTGTCGAGGACAGCCTCGCTGCGCTGATCCCGCATGCCGATCTGCGCGCGGAGGCAGCCGCCCTGCGCCCGGCCGACGTCCTGGCGATCGGCCTGACCGCCCGCGGCGTGACGCTCGGTGCGCTGATCCTGGTGCGCGGACAGGGGCGCGGATTCACCCCGGACGACATCGCTCAGGCCGAGCGGATCGCCGTACGGGCGTCGCTGGCACTGGACTCCGCGCGGCTGTACGAGCAGCGCGGCGAGATCGCGTCGGCGTTGCAGGACAGCCTGGTACCTCCGCCACTGCCGGACGTGCCCGGTGTGGCGCTCGGCGCGCGCTACCGACCGTCCGCGGAGCAGCTCGACATCGGGGGAGACTTCTACGACGTCTTCCGCGCGGGCGACGACTGGCTGGTCGCGCTGGGCGACGTCTGCGGGAAGGGCGTTCATGCGGCCGTTCTGACCGGGCGGGCTCGGCAGAGCCTCCGTACGGCGGCCCTCTTCGAGCGGGATCCCGGTGCCCTGCTGGCGGCGCTGAGCACCGTCTTTCACGACGACACCTCGGAACGCTTCATCACCTTGCTCTGCCTGCGTGTCCGGACGACTGCGGAGAACGACGACCTGATCGTCGAGATCGCCTCCGCCGGACATGTCGCGCCGCTGCTGGTCCGCGCTGACGGCGAGGTCACATCCGTGGAGGTCGAAGGCGCGGTGCTTGGTGTCGTCGGCGACGCGGAGTACGACACGACGACGGTCCGTTTGGCGCCCGGTGACCAGCTGGTGCTCTCCACGGACGGCGTCGACGAGGCGCGCGGCGACTCCGGGTTCTACGGCAGCGAACGGTTGATCGCGTTGCTGTCCGAGCTCGCCGGCGCCGCACCTGATGTGGTCTGCGCAGCCGTCGAGCAGGACGTT
This sequence comes from Kribbella sp. NPDC048915, assembly GCF_040649595.1. Taxonomy (NCBI): domain Bacteria; kingdom Bacillati; phylum Actinomycetota; class Actinomycetes; order Propionibacteriales; family Kribbellaceae; genus Kribbella; species Kribbella sp. NPDC048915. The sequence goes on from NZ_JBEZFT010000024.1 coordinate 28,819, forward strand.
GTCGAACACCTTGCCGGACGTGCCCATGACGACATCGCCGTCCTGTCGGTCGGTTGCCCGGGGAGGGCCTCATGAAGACGATCGATCTCGCCGAGACTTTGACGGCGTTCCAGGACGCTGTGGCACGCGTGGACATCAACGGCGCGCTCGACGTGGTGGACACGGCCCTGGCCGACGGCGCCGATCCGGTTGCGTTGCTGACCGAGGTGGTCGGTCCGGCCCAGCGCGTTGTCGGCGACAAGTGGCAGCGCGGAGAGTGGTCGGTGGCCGACGAGCATGCCGCCACCGCGGTCGCCATGGCGGCGACGGAGGCCATCGCCCGTGCGGTACGACGTACTCCGGTCGAACGTGGCCGGGTCGTCGTCGCCTGCGCCGAGCGGGAATGGCACGCGCTCGCGGCGATGATGATCGACTGCGCGCTGCGTTCGGACGGCTGGAGTACGACGTTGCTCGGCGCGTCCACGCCGGCGCTGCGATTGAGTCAGTACCTGCAGGATCTGGGGCCGGATGCCGTGGCTGTCAGCTGCTCGGTCCTCGGCTCGCTGCCGACGACGCGTCGCTTCATCGAGGCGTCCAGGGCCGCGGGTATCCCGGTCCTGGTCGGCGGTCCCGCGCTGGGTACGGACGACCTGCGGGCGCGCAGCCTCGGGGCGACGGTCTGGGCGGCCGACGCCCGGCACGCGATCGAGGTGATGCGGTCGATCCCGGCCGTGGTGCCGCCAGCCGATCCGCTGCCCGAGACCGCGGCGGCCGAACAGGCCGCGCTCGAGCTCGAGCACTCGGCCGTCGTCGCGACCGTGACGGCCCGGTGGCGAGGCAACGGCGGCGACCTGGATCCGGACCTGGTCAAGGATTGCGTCGAGCAGCTGCTGCACGCCATCTGGGCGGCGCTGCTCACCACCGATCCGCGCCCGATCACGGAGACCGCCGAGTGGGTCTCCGCGCTGCTGGAGTTCCGTGGACTGCCGGCCGACTCGGCGCGGGCGCTGCGCGCCGAGCTGACCCGATCGCTGCGCGACTACCCGCTCGCGAGCCTGCTGCTGGACTCTTCCTGGAGCTGACGACTCGTTGCCGCAGGCACCTTCTTGTGCGGCCGTCCGGGCCACCAGAACCGGTCGCCGAGCAGGAACGCCAGCGCCGGTACGACGACGGTCCGCACGAGCAGGGTGTCCAGTAGCACGCCGACGCAGACGATCACACCGACCTGGGTCAACGTGATCAACGGCAGCACACCGAGCACCGCGAAGACGGAGGCCAGTAGGAGCCCGGCGCTGGTGATGACGCCGCCGGTCACCCGAAGCCCGATCAGCATGCCATCCCGGGTGCCGACGGTCTGCGTCTCCTCGCGGGCACGCGTGGTGAGGAAGATGTTGTAGTCGACGCCGAGCGCCACCAGGAACAGGAACGACAGCAGGATGACCTGCCCGTCCAGGGCCGGGAAGCCGAAGAGATGATCGAACAGCAACCAGCTGGCGCCGAAGCTGGCGAAGAACGAGGCGATCACGGTCACCAGCAACAGGATCGGCGCCAGCACGGAGCGCAGTACGGCGATCAGGACCGCTCCGACCAGCACCAGAATCAGCGGAATGATCAGCAACCGGTCGCGCTGGTCCGCTGCGTTCTTGTCGAGGATCTCGGCCGCACCACCGCCGACCAGCACATCGCTCCCGACCTGATCAAGACGTTGCCGTAGTTCGCGCACCGCGTCGAAGGACTCCGTGCTCCCCGGCTCCGCCCGCAGAATCACGTCGTACGACGCCAGTTGCTCGCTGCGGTCGCTGGGCCGGACCTCGGCGACCCCGGGCGAGTCCTTGATCGAGGCCGCGACGGCGGTGGCTTGCTTGGCCGGACCAATCACTGTCAACGGCTCGGCGGCGCCGGCAGGAAAGGCCTCGGCCAGTACTTTCGCGCCACGAACCGCTTCCGGCTCGACGCGGAACTGCTCGTTCTGCGCGAGGCCGGTGCGGACGCCGAACGTACCGACCGCGAGCCCGGCGAGGAGCAGCGTGGACAGGACGAGTACGACGGCGGGTCGACGAGCCACGAACGCACCGAGGCGACCCCACAACTTGCCCTCGGTCGCCTCGGCACCCAACCGCGGGACGAACGGCCAGAACACCCGGCGTCCGAACAGCACGAGCACCGCGGGCAGCACGATCAGTCCGGAGACCATCGCCAGCGCGATGCCGATGATGCAGCCGATGGCAATTCCGAGCAGCGTTTCCGTGCTCGCGAGCAGCAACAGCGCGAGTGCGGCGATCACGGTGCCGCCACTGGCGAGGATCGGCTCGGCAACCCGGCGTACGGCGATTCCCATCGCGACAACCGCCCGCTCTTCCTGGCGCAGCGTCTCTCGGTACCGCGCGATCAGGAGCAACGCGTAGTCCGTGGCAGCACCGAAGACGAGCACGCTGACGATGCCCGTCACCTGCCCGCCGCCCGGAATACCCAGCCGTGACAGCACCTGGTCGGACAGGCTGGTCGTGACCTGCTCGGTGAGCGCGACGACGATCAGCGGCAGCAGGACCAGGCCGGGGCTGCGATAGGTCAGCAGTAGCAGGATGGCGACGACGGCCGCGGTGACGAGGATCAGCCTGGTGTCCGCACCGTCGAACACCTTCGACAGGTCGGTGGTGAACGCGGCAGGCCCGGTGACCGCGGTATCGAGCCCGGCCGGCAGGCCGTCGAGCTGCGAGCGCAGCCGATCGACCGACGTGGCGACCGCGGCGTCGTCCTGCTCGTCGAGCGTGAGTACGGCGAGTGCGGCCCGTCCGCCGTCCGGGACCTGCAGCGGTGCCCGAACACCCACCTCGGCGGCTTTGGCCTGCGCCGCGGCCCGGTCCGCCGCGGTCAGCGCGCCACCGTCGGCGCGGCTGAACACGATCAGCGCCGCCGACTTGTCGGCCTCCGGGAGTTGCTCGCGCAGCTGCTCGACCTGCGCCGACTCCGCCGAGGTCGACAACCCGGTCGCGGAGCGCGGCTCGGCCTCGGTCGGGCTCGGCAGCAACAACGCCACCGCGGAGAGCGCGATGGCGACGAGGACCACGAGAGCAGCGGTACGACGGCTGCGGACCAGCCGGGCCAGACCTGGCACAGTGACTCCATCTCTTCACGGGATACCCCGATGATAGCTCGATCATCAAGTATCTTGATTATCAAGATGTATGGGAGGTGGGGACGACGGACACGTCCCGGTACCCGCACGATGAACTCGTCGGCCTGGTGCAGATGCTGGTCGCCGAAGGTCAGCGCATCGCGCACGTCTTCGCGCAGCGGCACGGCATCCACGGCACCGATGTCGAGGCGCTGGTGCGGATCCTCGTCGCCGACCAGCGCGGCGCACCGCTGACAGCCGGCCGGCTCGCCACCGAACTCGGGCTGACCACCGGGTCCGTGACGACGCTGCTCGACCGTCTCGAGCGGGCCGGCCACGTCCGCCGCGAACGCGACGCGACCGACCGCCGCCGGGTCAACCTGCGCTACGGCGAACCCGGCCGCGAGCTCGCCGCGAGCTTCTTCACCCCTCTGGGCGCCCACCACCGCTCGGCCACCGAGAGCTTCACACCGGCCGAACTCGACGTCGTCCAGCGCTACCTGACCGCCACCATCGACGCCTTTCGCGCCTACCGCACCGAACTCAGCGACCAGCCGATCGAGTGATCACCGGCCGGCGAGTTGGGAGTCCAGGTCGCGGAGGGTGAAGAGGAACGCTTCGGAGAATGATGGGGAAGGGCTGCATCACGTCGAGGTCCGCGGTACCCGCGGACTTCTGGACAGGAAGGACATCCGCTCGTGTTGGGGTTGTCTGCTCGTGCGTTTCGGCACGACGGTGGAGGACTCCTTCCCGCCAGAGGCAGAAAACCTCCACAGGTCCACGGCTTCAACAGCCCCGCACACCGGAATCAGCTGCAAGGGGTGCGGCGCGACGCCGCCAGGACGATGCCGGGACACTGCCGGGACACTGCCGGGACACTGCCGGGACACTGCCGGGACAATGGTGCGATGACTGTTCAATCCGTGGGTGTGGTGGGCTGATGGGTGTCCTCGAGAAGTTCTCGCTGGCCGGGCGAACGGCGCTCGTGACCGGTGGGTATCGCGGGCTCGGGCGAGCCTTCGCGGACGCGCTGGCCGAGGCCGGGGCCGATGTGGTGATCGGGGCGCGCGATGTCGCGGCCACCCGGCAGGCGGCGAGCGAAGTGGCCGCTGCGACCGGACGGAAGGTCGTCGGCGTGGAGCTGGACGTGAACGACCGGGCCTCGGGCCGGGCCGCGATCGAGACCGCTGTGCAGCGGACCGGACGGTTCGACATCCTCGTCAACAACGCCGGCGCGTGCGTCCATCGGCCCGCGCTGGACGTGCCCGACGACGAATGGGACGCGGTGTTCTCGACCAACGTCGACGGACTGTGGAAGCTCAGCCAGGAGGCGGCGCGGCATTTCACGACGGTCGGCGGTGGCACGATCGTCAACATCGGGTCGATCTCCGCGCAGATCGTGAACCGCCCGCAGTGGCAGCCGGCGTACAACGCGTCCAAGGCCGCGGTGCATCAGCTGACCAAGTCGCTGGCCGCCGAGTGGGCGCCGCTGAAGATTCGGGTGAACGCGGTCGCGCCCGGCTACGTGAAGACCGAGATGGCGCCGGTCGACGAGCCGCGGTTCAAGGCCCGCTGGATCGACGACGCGCCGATGCAGCGCTACGCCGTACCCGAGGAGATCGCGCCGACCGTCGTGTTCCTCGCCTCGGACGCGTCCAGCTTCATGACCGGCTCGGTCGTGGTGATCGACGGCGGTTACACCCTGCACTGACCACTGACCACGGACCCGGGGCACCAGTGCGTCTGGTGCCCCGGCCGGGTGTCAGTGGTCGTGCGGCGCGAAGCCTTCCGGGGCGCGGTCGAGGAAGCCGGCGACGGCGGCGATCCGGCCGTCCTCGTCGATCTCGAGGACGTCGGTGCCGGTGGCGAACGACTTCCCGTCGACGACCAGCTCCCACGGCAGCCGGGCACGACCGTGGTGCGCCTGTGCTTCGCTGCGTGCCCGGAACACGTACCCGGGCTGGTGCTGCGCGAACTGCGTGCGGAAGTCGACGAGCGCGTCGACACCCCGCAGTACGCCGACCGGCGCGCGGTACGTGATGTCGTCAGTGAAGTTCGCGTCGGCATCGGCGTTCCAGAAGTCGACGTACTGCTCGACGGCTTTGAGATCGGTGTTGTCGGTCACTGCTGTACTCCTTCGGTGGATGTCCCGACCACTGTCGACGCAGCGTTGCCGCAGCTCAATAACCTCCGAGGTGATTGCCGCGCCGCCGGACCGCGGGCGTCGTTGCGGTCGTGACGGCGATCATGACGGGCTCGAACGAGACGGTCGGAGTACTGGTGAAACGGTGGCGCGAGCGGCGCCGGCGCTCGCAACTGGACGTGTCGCTGGCGGCCGACCTGTCCGCGAAACACCTCAGCTACATCGAGACCGGGCGGTCCCGGCCGAGCCCCCAGATGATCGAGCGGATCTGCGACGAACTCGACGTACCGCTGCGCGAACGCAACCGGATGTACCTGGCCGCGGGGTTCGCGCCGGTCCATCTGGAGCGGCCGCTCACCGACCTCGGTGCCGCCCGGGACGCGGTCCGGACGGTGCTCACCGGGATGGAGCCGAACCCAGCGGTCGCCGTCAACGTCCGCTGGGACCTGCTGGCGATGAACCAGGCCATGCGCCCGTTCCTGGCCGACCTCCCGCCGGAGCGCGCCGGTCCGCCCGTCAACATGCTGCGCGCGACGCTGCACCCCGACGGCCTGGCGCCGATGGTCCGCAACCTCGAGCAGTGGCGCGCGCACGTGATCCGGCGGGTACGGCGGCAACTCGACCGGACCGCCGACCTGAGCCTGGAGGAACTGCTCGAGGACCTGCAGCGCCACGACGTCCCCGCGCGCCGTCAGCCGGCACATCCCGCCGACGACCTCGTCGTACCGCTGCAGCTCGCCACGCCGTACGGCGATCTCGACTTCCTCTACGCGGCCACCGTGTTCGGCTCACCGCGCGACGTCACGCTCGACGAGATCGCCATCGAAACCTTCTTCCCGGCCAACGAAGCGACCGCGGCCGTACTGCGCACGCTCGCGATCTGAATGGCGTGCCGGACAAGCTCCTGCTTGTGCTGGCCCACCACAGGGGCGACCCAGTTCGGCGGTCGTCAGTCCGGGGCGAACAGTTCCCCCAGGGCGATCAGAGACTTGTCGCGGTACGTCGCGCGCCCGGTCTTCAGGCCGAACTGGAGGTCCTCCAGCAGGGAACAGCGCGCGTAGAACCAGGCACGGTCCCGGAGATCGTCACCTGCTGGGTAACGTTCGAGTGCGGCCTCGAAGCCGGTGGTGCCGAGGTCGCGCAGGATCAGACCGAGGTCGCGGGCCGGGTCACAGACGGCAGCGTCGGACCAGTCGATGATGCCGGAGACCGAACCGGTGCTCTTGGCAACGAGAACGTGTTCGATGCCGAGATCGTTGTGGGAGAAGACCAGCGTCTGTGCGGGGTCGGGCAGTGGCGCGCGGAGGAAGTCTTCGACGCCGCGGTGCTGACCGGGTGCCAGCCGTTCCGCGACGTCTGCGTACAGCTCCGCCGCTTCGTCCCGCCAGCCGGCCAACGGTTCGTCGTCGACGCCTGCGACGTCGGTCCAGAGGTCTGGATCGGACGCGTGCAGCGCGGACAGAAAGCTGCCGAGCTCCGCGCCGACAGCTGCCGCCCAGGCCGACCGGCGGTTCGGCGGAACCTCGATGAGCGGCGTACCCAGGAGCTTTCGATAGGCGATGCAGTCGTGCTCGGGCAGGACGAAGACCGGTGCCGGGACAGGAAGCGTGCTCACCTCGCCGAGCACCTCGAGCAGTGCCGCCTCGCGCCGTACCGCACCCGGCTCCCGAGCGATCCGAACCACGAGTTCGCCGTTCACCTCGTACGCGACGTTGTCCAGTCCCGCGCCGAGTGGTACGACCTGCCGAACGCTGTAGCCCGGCAGCCCGAGCGCCACCAGTTCACGAACCCGAGACTCGGTCATGGCGGGCAGCTTAATCACCCTCGGTCGCGGTGACCGCGGTGTCGATCCTGTACTACAACCCGATCATCCTGCCGGCGCGGAAGCCGGGGCGCATCGACTGGTTCGAGACTCTCGCGTTTCACCAGCCTGGTCTTCCTGGCCGCAACCCTGTTCGGCCACCAGGTGCTCGGCCTTGGTCTGCACCCCTAGATGATCGATGCACGGCCCGAAGGTGTGTACGCTCGACAGTTAGTGTGGTGCGGGGCGGGTGTGTTCGGTGTCTGATTCACGCTCAGCTGTGACCCCTGGCACGGGAGACGTCCTGTCGACCTGACACGCGTCACACGCCACACGCCACACGCCACACGCCACACGCCACACACCCGAGCGTCCTCGGCTCCATCACCGGCTACGACCGAATCCAGACCAGACCGTGCATCAATCATCTAGGTGTGTCGGTTTCCCCTGGGGGCTGGGATACCGGAGGCAGGCGAGGTGGACCCTCGCGATGGCGCCCGGGGTCACGCAGTTGCGGCCTGGAGCTCGTCCTTGTGCAGGTTGAGCCAGCTTTCGAAGGACTGCAGTTCCGGGTTCAGCTCACGGACCTTCGCCAGGTCGCGGTCGCCGGTGAACGCGGCCTCGTTCTCCGCGTAGAACTGGAACATGTTGGCCATCTCGACGGCCATCGGGAAGGGGTACTCGCGGTACTCCTCGAGCGCCGGGGAGTAGTACGCGACCTTCTCGCCGAGAGCCTCGGACAGCGCGGCGGCGTACTCGTCGCCGGTGAGGTGGTCGCCGGCGATGCTGATGGTCTCGCCGATCAGCTCGGGGCGCCGGAAGACGGCGAGCGCGGTCCGGCCGATGTCCTCGGACGCGATACCGGACAGCCGCCGGTCGCCCATCGGGATCGTGATGGTCAGCGTGCCGTCGGCGTTCCGCTGCGGCTTCATCGGACCGGCCAAGGCGTCGAAGTAGAACGTCGTGCGGAGGAACGTCGTCGGCAGGCCGTGCTGGGTGAAGATCTCGTCCGCTTCGCCCTTGGCGTCGAAGTGCGGCACCCGGTAGCGGCCGCCGTCGAGGCTCGGTACGTCGTCGCGCCCGGCGAAGAACGGCCTGGTGTCCTCGAGCGTCGACCAGATCAGGTGCTGGATGCCGGCGTCGCGAGCGGCGCGCGCGGCGGTCGCGGCCTGGTCGAGTTCCATTTCGGCGCGGGTCCGCGCGGCCTCCTCCTCCGGGGTCCGCGGAGCCCAGTAGTTCGTTACCACGAAGGCGCCGTACGCACCGTCGAACGCCGCGCGCACGCTCGCCTCGTTGTCGAGATCGGCGGCGACCACCTCGGCGCCGGCGGTCGCGAGCTCCTGCGCTGCGGCCGAGGACGGGTTGCGGGTCAGCGCGCGCACGGCGAACTCGCCGGACCGGTCCGCCAGGATCGCGCGGACCAGTCCGCCGCCCTGGGCTCCGGTGGCTCCGACGACGACGATCAGCTTGCTCATATCTGCTCCCAAGAATTCAGGTTGATGTGTCAACTCAACCGATCGTAGCGCGTCGGGTTGATGTGTCAACCCGGCGCGGTAGGATGGGCTTCGTGAGCAAGGGACCGTGGCTGGACGGCGACGAGCAGAAGGTGTGGCGGAGCTATCTGCTGATGCGGAAGACGCTGGAGACGCATCTGGAGCGCCACCTGCAGCGTGAGTTCGGCCTGTCCAAGTCCGACTTCGAGATCCTGGTCAACCTGTCCGAGTCGGAGTCCGGCCGGATGCGCGCCTTCGAGCTGAGCCGGTCGACCCAGTGGGAGAAGAGTCGGCTGTCCCACCACCTGACCCGGATGGAGAAGCGCGGCCTGATCCGCAAGGAGGCCTGTGACGCGCGCTACCCGGAGATCGTCATCACCGACGAGGGGCTGCGGGCGATCCGGGACAGTGCACCCGCGCAGGCGGCGCGGGTCCGGGAGTTCTTCGTCGACGTGTTCGGCCCGGAGCGGTTCGCGGTCCTCGGGGAGGCCGCCGACGAGGTCGTGGCGGCGATCGAGAAACACTGCGACACCGACTGTTCGCTGGTCGACCGATCCTGAGTGTTACCGGCTGATGACAGGCACGTCCCGAGATCACACCAGTGACAGTGGTGGACTAATCTCTGAGTGACCGCACAATGTCGTGCGGTTCGGCGCGAGCGACGCCGACGAGCACGTGTGGAGACGGTGGGGAATGCAGAGCAAGCTGGACGTCCAGAAGGCCGATGTGCTCGCCAAGGCGGTGGCCGCGGGATCCCATGGGCACGACAAAACGGCCGACCCGGGCAAGCTGAAGACGTTCCTCGAGCAGTACTACCGGCATGTCGCGGCCGAGGACGTCGCGGAGCGCCAGCCGAACGACTGCCTGGGCGCCGCGCGGCACCACTACAAGTCCGCGATGTCGCGCCCGCAGGGGACGGCGAAGGTGCACGTGTTCACGCCGACGGTCGAGGAGCACGGCTGGTCCGCGGGCGGCCGCACGGTCGTCGAGATCGTCATCGACGACATGCCGTTCCTGGTGGACAGCGCTTCGATGGCGATCACCGAACGCAACCTCGAGTTGCAGTTGCTGGTGCACCCGCAGTTCGTCGTACGGCGGGATGTGGCCGGCACGCTGCAGGAGATCCTCGACGACAGCGCGACCGCGGACGGGCACGACCTGGTCCGGGAGAGCTGGATGCACCTGGAGATCGACCGGATCCCGGACGTCGCCGAGCATCGCGCGCTGGAGCAGGCGCTGCAGAAGGTGCTGAACGACGTCCGCGAGGCGGTCGAGGACTGGCCGAAGATGCACGAGAAGGCGGTCAGCATCGCGGCCGGTCTGGACGCTGCTGAGCTGCCGGTGCCCGAGAGTGAGGTGGAGGAGGCCCGCGAGCTGCTCGAGTGGCTCGCCGACGAGCACTTCACCTTCCTCGGCTACCGCGAGTACGACTTCACGATGGAGGGTTCGCAGGGGATCCTGCGGGGCCGGCCAGGCACCGGCCTCGGCATCCTGCGGCCGGACCCGAAGCCCGGCTCGGGCAAACTGCCGCCCGAGGTGAGCGCGAAGGCGCAGGAGCGCAAGCTGCTGATCCTGACCAAGGCGAACTCCCGGTCCACGGTGCACCGGTCGGCGTACCTGGACTACGTCGGCATCAAGCAGTTCGACGCGAACGGCAACCCGGTGCGCGAATGCCGGTTCATCGGTCTGCTGTCGTCCACGGCGTACACCGAGAGCGTCATGCAGGTGCCGGTGCTGCGGCGCAAGGCCCTCGAGCTCTTCAGACTGACCGGCTTCGACCCGAACAGTCACAGTGGCAAGGGGCTGCTCGACGTCCTGGAGACCTACCCGCGTGACGAGTTGCTGCAGGCGCCGGTCGAGGACCTGCTGCCGATCGTGCAGTCCGTCCTGCACTTGCAGGAGCGGCGTGCGGTCAAGCTGTTCGTCCGGCGCGACGTCTACAACCGGTACCTGTCCTGCTTGGTGTACCTGCCGCGTGACCGCTACACCACGGCGGTCCGGCTGAAGATGCAACAGATTCTGCAGGAGGCGATCGGCGCCGAGACCGTCACGTACGCCGCGTACGTCACCGAATCGGTGCTCGCGCGCGTGCACTTCGTGGTCCGGATGAAGCAGGGCGAGACGGTCGGCGAGTACGACGCCGAGCGCCTGGAGCAGCAGGTCGTCGAGGCGACCCGGGCATGGGTCGACGATTTCACCGCGGCACTGCACGCGCAGGGCGGTGACGTGGCGGTCACCAAGCTGGCTCGCCGGTACGCCGAGGCGTTCCCGGAGGCGTACAAGGAGGACTTCGACGCGCGCGTCGCGGTCAAGGACGTGAACGTCCTCGAGAAGCTCCCGGCCGAGAACGGCCTGGCGATGTCGCTCTACACCCCGCTCGACGAGCAATGGGAGGACGAGCGGCGCTTCAAGGTGTACCGGACCGGGTCGCCGCTGTCGCTGTCGCAGGTCCTCCCGCACCTGAGCGCGATGGGCGTCGAGGTCGTCGACGAGCGCCCGTACGAGCTCCGCCGCGCCGACGGCACGATGGCCTACATCTACGACTTCGGTCTGCGGGTGCCGGGCGGTACCGACGAGCGCGAGGAGCTGCGGACCCAGTTCTCCGAGACCTTCCACGCGGTGTGGGACGGCCGGGCCGAGTCCGACAAGCTCAACGCGCTGGTGCTGCGCGGCAACCTCAGCTGGCGGCAGGTGGCGGTCCTGCGCGCGTACCAGCGCTACATCCGGCAGGGCGGTACGCCGTTCAGCCAGGACTACATCGAGAACACCTTCCTCAACCACGTGGACGTCGCGCGGCTGCTCGTGCAGCTGTTCGAAACCAGCTTCGACCCGGCGCGCGGACCGGCCGACGACCCGGAGCGCCAGCTGCAGACGGACCAGCTGGAGAAGGAGATCCTCGCCGCGCTCGACACGGTGCAGAGCCTGGACGAGGACCGCATCCTGCGCTCGTTCCTGACTGTCATGAAGGCGACGCTGCGGACCAACTACTTCCAGCCGGGTCCGGACGGGCAGCCGCGGTCGTACATCTCGCTGAAGCTGGAGCCGAAGGCGATCCCGGACCTGCCGCAGCCGCGACCGGCGTACGAGATCTTCGTGTACTCGCCGCGCGTCGAAGGTGTGCACCTGCGGTTCGGCGCGGTCGCCCGCGGTGGGCTGCGCTGGTCGGACCGCCGCGAGGACTTCCGCACCGAGGTGCTCGGCCTCGTGAAGGCGCAGATGGTGAAGAACTCCGTGATCGTTCCGGTCGGTGCGAAGGGCGGGTTCTACGCCAAGCAGCTGCCCGACCCGGCCGCGGATCGCGACGCCTGGCTGGCCGAAGGCATCGCGTCGTACCAGACCTTCATCTCGGGACTGCTCGACATCACCGACAACATCGTTGCCGGGGACATCGTTCCGCCGCGCGACGTGGTCCGGTACGACGGTGACGACGCCTACCTGGTGGTTGCCGCGGACAAGGGCACGGCGACGTTCTCGGACATCGCGAACGGGGTCGCCAAGGAGTACGGGTTCTGGCTCGGCGACGCGTTCGCCTCCGGCGGCTCGGCCGGGTACGACCACAAGGCGATGGGCATCACCGCCCGCGGCGCGTGGGAGTCGGTCAAACGGCACTTCCGCGAACTCGGGCACGACTGCCAGCGCGAGGACTTCACGGTCGTCGGCGTCGGCGACATGTCCGGTGACGTGTTCGGCAACGGGATGCTGCTGTCGGAACACATCCGGCTGGTCGCCGCGTTCGACCACCGGCACATCTTCCTCGACCCGTCGCCGGACGCGGCCACGTCGTTCGCCGAGCGGCGGCGGCTGTTCGAGCTGCCGCGGTCGTCGTGGGCGGACTACGACCCGTCGCTGATCTCGGCCGGCGGCGGCGTGTACCCGCGGACCGAGAAGGCGATCCCGATCTCGGCCGAGGTTCGCGCCGTGCTCGGGATCGAGGGCACCGCGCCGACGCTGACGCCGGCCGAGCTGATGAGCGCGATCCTCAAGGCGCCGGTCGACCTGTTCTGGAACGGCGGCATCGGGACGTACGTCAAGGCGTCGTCGGAGTCGAACGCGGACGTCGGCGACAAGGCGAACGACGCGATCCGGATCAACGGTTCCGACCTGCGCGCCCGCGCGGTCGGCGAGGGCGGCAACCTCGGCTTCACTCAGCTCGGCCGGATCGAGTACGCCGCGTCCGGCGGCCGGATCAACACCGACTTCATCGACAACGTGGCCGGTGTGGACACCTCCGACCACGAGGTGAACATCAAGATCCTGCTGGACCAGGTGGTCGCCGACGGCGACCTGACCGAGAAGCAGCGCAACGACATCATCGCGTCGATGACCGACGAGGTCAGCGCGCTGGTGCTGAAGAGCAACTACCGGCAGAACATCGCGCTCGCCAACGCGTTGGCGCAGGCGCCGGCACTGATGCACGTCCACCAGGACTGGGTGCGCAGGCTGGAGAAGGAGGGGCTGCTCGACCGCGAGCTCGAGTTCCTGCCGAGCGTGGCCGAGTTCAAGCGGCGCCGGGCCGACGGCCGCGGGCTGACGTCGCCGGAGCTGTCGGTGCTGGTCGCCTACACGAAGATCGTGCTCGAGGCCGAGCTGCTGAAGACCTCGTTGCCCGACGACCCGTACCTGAAGCACAAGCTGGCCAGCTACTTCCCGAAGGCGATCCAGGAGCGGTTCGCCGAGCAGATCCAGGGCCACCAGCTGCGGCGCGAGATCATCACCACGCAGGTGGTGAACGAGTTCGTCAACACGTCCGGCATCACGGCGTACCACCGGCTCTCGCTCGAGACCGGCGGAACCGTCGAGGATGTGGTCCGCGCGAACCTGGCCGCGTCGCGGATCTTCGCGCAGCCGGAGTTGCTGGCGCGCAACTCCGAGCTCGACAACGTGGTCGACGCGGCGACGCAGACGCACATGCGGCTGGAGACCCGCACGCTGGTCGAGCGCGCCACCCGCTGGCTGGTGTCGAACCGGCGGCCTCCGGTGGACATCGAGGAACTGATCGAGTTCTTCGCTCCGGGCATCGCGAAGCTGACCACCGCGCTGCCCGACGTGCTGCGCGGACGTGAGCTCGCGCTGTTCGAGCAGCGCCGCGAAGCCCTTGTGCAGAAGGGCGTCTCGGACGACTTCGCGACCCGGATCGCGGTGCTGCCGCCGGCGTATGCCGGTCTCGGCATCGTGGAGACCGCGTCCCGCGAGGACATCGACATCCTCGAGGTCGCCAAGGTCCATTTCGCCCTTGGTGAGCGGCTGCAACTCGGCCGCTTCCTCGAACGCATCATCGGCCTGCCGCGCACCGACCGGTGGCAGACCATGGCGCGGGCGGCGCTGCGCGACGACCTGCACGCGGTACACGGCCGGCTGACCCGCCAGGTGCTCGCCAACACCGACCCGACGGCCGACCCCGAGGACCGCGTCGTCGCCTGGCAGGACCAGAACGCGACCGCCCTGGCCCGCGCCGCCACGATGCTGGAGGAGATCGTCGAAACCGAAGGCCCCGAACTGGCCCACCTGTCCGTAGGCCTCCGCCTGGTCCGAACCCTCACCACAACGCAGGCCTGACTCCGTGCGGGCAGGTGGGTAACTCCGACCTGCCCCACGTGCGGGCAGTGTCAGCGTTCGGACACGACGACGTCGACCGAGTATTGGTCGGCCCGGTAGCAGTGGCTGCCGTATTCGACGGGGGTGCCGTCGGCGGCGTAGGCGGAGCGGGTCATGGTGACGAGCGGCTCGGCCTTGGACATGTGCAGGGTACGGCGTTCCTCGGCGGTCGCGTTGCGGGCGCCGATGCGTTGCCGGGCGACCGTCGGGCGGATGCCGCGGGCGCGCAGGACGGCGTACAGACCGTTGTTGGTGAGCTCGTCGAGGGTCAGGTCGCTGAGCGTCGGCGGTAGCCAGTTGCGCATGATCGCGAGCGGCAGGTCGTCGGCGTACCGCAGCCGCACGATCGCGACCAGCGGCGTTCCCTGCGGCACCTCGAGGACAGTGGCGGCGCGTTCGTCCTGCGCGGTGCAGTCCAGCGACAGCACTTCGGTCCGCGGCGTCCGGCCCTCGCGCGCGAGGTCGTCGTACAGGCTGGTCAGCTCGGCCTTGCGGTGCACCATCTGGTTCGCGACCGTGGTGCCGATGCCGCGGCGGCGGACCAGCAGGCCCTGGTTGACCAGCTCGGAGATGGCCCGCCGGACCGTCGGGCGGGACAGGTTCAGCCGGTCGGACATGCCGATCTCGTTCTCGAACGGATCGCCCGGCCGCAGCCGTCCCTCCCGGATCGCGGCCGTCAACTGCTCGGCCAGCTGGTGGTACAGCGGCACCGGGCTGCTCCGATCGAGCTGAATCGGCAGCGGCGCGGTCAGGGGTCCTCCCATGAGCGGATGGTACACGCATATGTACCGACGTGAGAATGTGTTAACAAAGTATTGACACCCGTGCCACCCGCCCGGAAAGCTGACGAGCAACCAGCGCGCCGCGGGGACGTGTGGCGCGCCCGTTCTCGAGAGAGGCAACGCGGATGCGGATCGGGTTGGTCGGAGTCGGGCGGATCGGGGCGTTCCACGCCGCGACCCTGAAGGCTTTGCCGGCGGTGGATCAGGTGGTCGTCGCCGACGCGGACCCGGACCGCGCGCAGGTGGTCGCCAAGGAACTCGGCGTCGGGTACGCGCCCGACGTACCGGCGTTGCTCGGGTCCGGCGTGGACGGGTTCGTGATCGCCGCCGCGACAGGCGCGCACGCGGCGTTGATCGAGGACGGTCTGCGGGCCGGCGTCCCGACGTTCTGCGAGAAGCCGGTCGCGCTCGACCTGGCCGAGACCGAGCGGGTGCTCGCCCTGGTCGAAACGTCGCCGGTGCCGGTGCACATCGGTTTCCAGCGCCGGTTCGACGCCGGGTACCAGGCGGCGCGGGCCGCTGTGGAGTCCGGCGAGCTCGGCTTCGTGCACCACATCCGGGCGAACACGAACGACGCGTTCCCGCCGCACCGCGAGTACATCCCGCAGAGCGGCGGCTTCTTCCGCGACTGCACCGTGCACGACTTCGACATCCTCCGGTACGTCACCGGTCGCGAGGTCGTCAGCGTCTACGCGACCGGCGCGAACCGCGGTGAGACCTTCTTCGGCGAGTACGGCGACGTCGACTCGGCGGCCGCGCTGCTCACGCTCGACGACGGCACGTTCGTCGCGGTCAGCGGTACCCGGTACAACGGCGCCGGTCACGACGTACGGATGGAACTGCACGGCAGCCTCGGCTCGATCGCCGTCGGCCTGGACTCGCACACCGCGCTCCGCTCGGCCGAGCCCGGCGTCACGTTCCCGGAGGGGCCGGCGCACATGACCTTCATGGACCGGTTCCAGCCCGCGTACGTCGCCGAGCTGACCGCTTTCACCGAGGTCGTCGCAGGCGCCCGCGAGGTGCCCTGTACGGTCCGGGACGCGTTCGCGGCGTTCCGGATCGCCGACGCCTGTGAACTGTCCCGCCGTGAAAACCGCGTCGTCACACTCTGAAAGGGCCTGCTGAGATGACTGAACTTGCCGCCCGGATCGCCGGCGCCCCGATCTCATGGGGTGTGTGCGAGGTGCCGGGCTGGGGCTGGCAGTACGACGCGCCGACCGTGCTCGCCGCGATGCGCGCGGTCGGGTTGGCGGCCACCGAGTTCGGCCCGGACGGGTTCCTGCCCGACGACCCGTCGGAAAAGGCGAAAACCCTGGCCGACGTGGGACTTCGCGCCGTCGGCGGGTTCGTCCCGGTCGTGCTGCACGACCCGGCTGCGGACCCAGCACCCGCGGTTGCTGCCGCGTTGGAAGGCTTCGTCGCCGCCGGCGCGGGGACGCTGGTCCTCGCTGCCGCAACCGGCCAGGAAGGGTACGACGACCGGCCGGTGCTTGACGCCGCCGGGTGGAGCACGCTGCTCGCCAACCTGGACAAGCTGTCGTCGCTGGCGGCGTCGCGTGGTGTGCTCGCGACCGTGCATCCGCATGTCGGGACGATGATCGAAAACGCCGACGATGTTTCTCGCGTACTGGAGGGCTCGTCGATCGGTCTCACGCTCGACACGGGGCATCTGCTGATCGGTGGCGTCGATCCGGTCGCGCTCGCCGTCGAGCACACGGCGCGGATCCGGCACACGCATCTCAAGGACGTCGACGCCGCGTGGGCTGCGCGGGTGCAGTCCGGTGAGGTCACCTACACCGACGCCGTACGTGCCGGGATGTATCGCCCGCTCGGTGCCGGCGACATCGACATCACCACGATCGTGAGCACGCTGGAGAAGTCCGGTTACGACGGCTGGTACGTGCTGGAACAGGACACGATCCTGCAAGCACGCCCGGCGGACGAGGGTCCACTGGCCGACGTCCGCGCGAGTATCGAGCACCTGCGGTCGATCGCGGCGGCGGTTGCATGAATGCCGGTGTGAGTGCTCGGTGGGGTACGTGCTCGAGTACCTGCAGGACCCGGCGGGATGGGAAGGTCTGATGGTGGACGACGTACTGACGATCGGGCGCATCGGGGTCGACCTGTATCCGCTGCAGATCGGGACGCATCTGGAAGACGTCACCTCGTTCGGCAAGTTCCTCGGCGGGAGCGCGACGAACGTGGCGGTGGCGGCGGCACGGCACGGGCACCGGACGGCGGTGATCAGCCGGACCGGCAACGACCCGTTCGGCACGTTCATCCACCGCACGCTCGGCGAACTCGGGGTCGACGACCGCTTCGTCACCCCGGTCGACGGGCTGCCGACGCCGATCACATTCTGCGAGATCTTCCCGCCGGACAACTTCCCGCTGTACTTCTACCGCTTCCCGAAAGCGCCGGACCTGGTCATCGAGCCGTCGGAACTCGACCTGGACGCGATCCGCGACGCCCGGATCTACTGGTCCACGGTCACCGGCCTGTCCGCGGAACCGTCCCGCTCCGCCCACTTCGCTGCCTGGGAGGCCCGCGGCCGGCGTCCGATCACGGTTCTCGACCTCGACTACCGGCCGATGTTCTGGGAGGACCCGAGCGAGGCGCACGCGCAGGTGTCGCGCGCGCTGGAGTACTGCACAGTTGCGGTTGGCAACCGTGAGGAGTGCGAGGTCGCCGTCGGCGAAACCGACCCCGACAAGGCCGCCCAGGCCCTGCTGGATCGCGGACTCGATCTTGCCGTTGTTAAACAAGGCCCGCGCGGCACCCTCGCCCGGACCCGCGACGAGCGCGTCGAGGTCCCGCCGTACCCGGTCGAGGTCGTCAACGGCCTCGGCGCCGGCGACGGCTTCGGCGGTGCCCTGTGCCACGGTCTGTTGTCCGGCTGGCCGCTGGAGAAGATCATCCGCTTCGCCAACACGGCCGGCGCGATTGTGGCCTCCCGCCTCGAATGCTCCACCGCCATGCCCACCACCGACGAGGTCCTGTCTCATTTGGGAGCCGACGCATGAGCCCCCACGACGAAGACCAGTACTCCGAGCACGCCCGCCCCATCCCCGTGCACCGGCCCCACGGTGACCCGGACGCCACCACACCCACCCCCGGCCCCAACGACCCGACGGTGGTCGCCCGCGTCCCCACTGACGCCGACGAACGCGCAACCTGGTGGACCTCCGACACCGACAAGTGGTCGCCAGGTGCAGGCAAGTGGAACCCCGGCGCCGACAACCTGACCGTACGCTTCGCCACCCCGAACGACCCCGCCCCCAACGTCCCCACCGCCGCAGCCCACGGTGCATCCACTCAAGGCGCCCCGCCTGCCGCGCCGCCCGCCGCCGCGGGCAACCAGCCGACCGCCCGCCAACCCGTGGCAGCCGAGGGCAGCTCGACGCCGGCGCGTCAGCCCGCGTCCGTCGACTCGCATGATCCGAGGGCAACGGCCCCGCGCCAGATCTCCCAGAGCGGATCGGCGTACGCCGGTCCCGACGACCTCACGGTGATTGCACCGGCGCCAGGCGTCCCGGGTCCCGACGACCCGACCGTGATCTCGGGTGTCAACGACGGCGAATCGAGCGTGGTCGACCCGGCGGCTGCTGCGGGCCGTACCGACGCAGACCCAGCAGGGGACACGACTGTTCTGATCGATCCAGCTGGCGGTGAGCCGCGCACCGACGAGCCGTCTGCCGGCCCGTCTTCCGCTGGCTCGTCTTCCGCCGGCTCGTCTTCCGCCGCACCGTCCTCCGCCGCGCCGTCCTCCGCAGGCACCTCCTTCGCCGACGCGCCGTCCGCGACTCCGGACGGCCAGACGACGATCATCGGTGACCTGAACCTCCCAGCGGACTCGCCCGACGCGGATCCGTCAACCGACGCCCCGCGCGCCGACCAACCTTCGGCCGGTCACCAGATCACGGCGCACCCCGTACGCGGCCCCCAACGAGCCACCCTCCTCCCACCTGACGAGCCGCCACGCCCCGCGCCCCACACTGGCTCGGACCAGCACGCGGCGACTGCGGCAACAGCAGCGGGCGAGGTTGCATCGGCTACCAGCGCCATCGGTGCGGAGCCGCGTGCGGCGGACGCACCTGGCACGCCGCGCGACGAGGGGGCACCTGATGAAGGTGCGCCTGTTCCGGAGACCGTCGGCACGGATACCGCTCGAGCGGAGGGTTCTGGCACGGAGCGTTCTGGTACAGAGCGTCCGGGCACAGCGCTGTCTGGGACGCCGGCGCGAGGTGCGGGCGCCGGCGTGATGTCAAGCGCAGGTGAGGCGTCTGGAGCGTTGCCACCCTCGGACAACTCGCTGGCGTCCGATGGAACTGGCGACGACGCACAAGGTGCGGCTGCCGGTACGCCAGTGGGAGCCTTCGAACCGGACGCCCCTGCGGCGAGAGCCGCGCATCCGCAGCCGGCGGAGAAATCTGCACCCGAAGCAGGTGCTACAACCGGTGGCCTGGGTCCGATCAGCGCGGCACACGCTGCTGGTTCTCGTACTGCAGACGGCACAGATCCCGTGAGTGCCACGGATCCTACGAGTCCCGCCGGCGCTGCCCGCCGGATCAGCGGGGCGCGCACTGGAGGTGTGGCCGATGCAGGCGCGGCAGGTCCCGCGAGTGCTGCAGGTCCCTCGAATGCAGCGGGTGTGACATCGCAGGCCAGCGCCACACGTCCTGCGGACGCTGCGGGTCCGGCGCGTACTGCAGGTCCGGGGAGTGCGGCGGGCGCCGTGGGTCCTGCGGACGCTGCGGGTCCTGCGGACACGGCGGGTCCTGCGGGTCCTGCGGGTCCTGCGGGTCGGGCGGATGCTGCGAGTCCGGGGAGTGCTCCTGGTGCGGCGGGTCCCGTGAGTCCGGTTGGTGCTGGTTCGGTCGGTGCCGCTGGTGCGGCCGGTGCCGGCGGGGTCGCGGGTGGGGCCGGTGCGAGCGGCGTCGATAGCGCGGCTACTGCGGCTACTGCGGCGGGTGCTGCCGCTGTGGCGGCTGCGGCTGCGGTGGGGGCGGCTGGGAGTGTGGCCGGCGGGCTTGCCCGGAGCAGTGACGGTCCGCACGACGGTCCGCACGACGGTTCGCACGATCATTGGCACGACGGTTCACGTGGCAGCTCGCGTGATGGTGCGGGCGATGACGAGAGGCAGTCGGGGCGGGGTATCGAAAGCGCGGACGAGGTTGATGCGTTGGAGCACACCCAGCTCTATCCCGCGGTCGGGGACGACGGGATGTGGGCCGAGGGGCAGGCTGCTGACGACTTCGATGGGCGCGGGCATGCAACTGGTGCTGGTGCGACCGTGGAGCGCGTGGGCGAGCCGGGCCATCAAGCGTTCGACGAAGGTGCCCGTGCGCAGGCGGCAGGTGTGCCGTTGGACGACGCAGATGCAAACGGTTCATCAGAGGACGCAGGTGCGGACGGCTCATCGGAGAACGCAGGTGCGGACGGTTCACCAGAGGACGCAGGCGCGGACGGTTCCTCGGATGACGGCGGATGGGCTGGGGCCGCTGGTGCGGTGTTGGCGGACGGGGGGACGGTCGATGGTGCGTGGACGGAGGGCTCGGTTGTTGCGGGGGCTGAGGTTGCGGGGGATGCTCGTGGAGACGGGTGGGACGAGTTCGGGGCTCGGTTGGCGGAGTTGACCGAGATTCGGGTTCGGCATCCGGAGCGGGTGGCTGAGGGGTGGTTGCAGCGGCGGACTCGGGCGTTGGTGGGGGATGACGGGCGGCTGTTGATCGTGGCTGCTGATCATCCGGCGCGCGGGGCGTTAGGGGTTCGGGGGGACCGGATGGCGATGGGGAGCCGGGCGGATCTGATTGCTCGGTTGGTGATTGCGTTGCAGCGGCCCGGCGTGGACGGCGTGCTGGCCACACCGGACGTGCTGGAAGACCTACTCCTCCTCGGGGCGCTCGAAGGCAAGGTTGTCATCGGGTCGATGAACCGGGGTGGCTTGCAGGGTGCCGCGTTCGAACTGGACGACCGGTTCACGGCGTATCGGAGTGCGGACGAGATCGCGGCGCGCCGGCTCGACGGCGGGAAGATGCTGACGCGGATCGACCTCGACGATCCGGGGACCGTGGCGACTCTGGAGAGCAGTGCCGCGGCGGTGACCGGGCTCGCCGAGCACAAGCTGATGGCGATGGTCGAACCGTTCTGGTCGACGCGCGGCGAGGACGGGCGGGTCACCAACCTGCTCGACCCGGACTCGACCATCAAGTCGATCCAGATTGCGTCCGCGCTCGGTGCGACCAGCGCGTACACCTGGCTCAAGTTGCCGGTCGTCGACGAACTCGACCGTGTCATGGAAGCAACGACACTGCCGACGCTGCTGCTCGGCGGCGATCCGACCGTGGCGCCGGAGGTGACCTATGCGTCGTGGGCGAAGGCACTCGAACTCCCTTCGGTGCGTGGACTCGTGGTCGGACGGGCGCTGCTGTTCCCACCGGATGGCGACGTCGCAGCGGCTGTCGACCACGCCGCAGGGCTCGTCCATGGCGAGAGCGGCCGAACCGTCGGGATCGGCGACAACGCAGCGCGCAGCACAGGAGACCCACGACGCCCATGAGCCGCATGACCTGGACCAAGGCGCTGAGGAAGGACGGTTGGGATGACTGAATGGGTTCGGCCGGCCGGGACTGCGGCGCGTGACGGGTTCGACCTCGTCGTGCGGCCAGGTGAGGCGGACTGGCATCACAGCGGACTGCTGGTGCGGACCCTGCATCCCGGGCAATCGGTGGAGATCGACACCGGGAACTGCGAATACATCGTCCTGCCGTTGAGCGGCTCCGCCGAAGTGATCGTCGACGGCGAGACCGTCCCGCTCGGTGGCCGTGCCGACGTGTTCGCCGGACCGACGGACCTGGCCTACGTGCCCCGGAACACGACCTTCGCGGTGGTCAGCGCGGGTGGCGCGCGGATCGCGTTCCCGCATGCGAAGGCCGCGGCCGATCACCCGTTCCGCCGGGTCGGGGCCGAGGACGTCGAGACCGAACTGCGTGGTGCCGGCGTCGCGTCCCGGCAGGTCCGCAACTTCGGCACGCCGGGCGTGCTCGACGCGGACTCGATCATTGCCTGCGAGGTGCTGACACCGGCCGGCAACTGGTCGTCCTATCCGCCGCACAAGCACGACGAGCACAAACCGGGAAAGGAGAGTGAGCTCGAGGAGATCTACTACTTCGAGCTGCAACTGTCCGACGACGTCCCGGAAGGTGTCAGGGGCAACGACCCGATCGGGTATCAGCGGGTCTACGGCACCGAGGAACGTCCGATCGACGTGCTGGCCGAGGTACGCAGCGGTGACGTCGTCCTCGTCCCGCACGGCTGGCACGGCCCGGCGATGGCCCCACCGGGCTACGACATGTACTACCTGAACGTGATGGCCGGCCCCGGCGCCGAGCGCCAGTGGCTGATCACCGACGACCCCCGGCACGCGTGGGTCCGCGAGTTGTGGAACTCCCAACATATCGATTCGCGCCTGCCTTTCGGACATACAGGAGAGAACTCATGACGGTGCGTCTCACGGTCGCGCAGGCGCTGGTGCGGTTCCTGAGCGTCCAGTACTCGGAGCGGGACGGGCTGCGGCAGCGGCTGATTGCCGGGTCGCTGGGCATTTTCGGTCACGGCAACGTCGCCGGGCTCGGTCAAGCACTGCTGCAGTCCGAGCTCGAGGACCCGAGGGCGTTGCCGTACATCCTGGCCCGCAACGAGCAGGCCATGGTGCACACCGCGACTGCCTTCGCCCGCACCCGCGATCGGCTCCAGACCTACGCCTGCACGGCGAGCGTGGGTCCGGGCTCGACCAACATGGTGACCGGCGCAGCGCTGGCGACGATCAATCGGTTACCGGTGCTGATCCTCCCTTCTGATGTGTTCGCGACGCGGGTGGCGACGCCTGTGCTGCAGGAGTTGGAGAGCTTCGGTGCCGGTGATGTGTCGGTCAACGACGCCTTCCGCCCAGTGTCGAAGTACTTCGACCGGATCTGGCGGCCTGAGCAGCTGCCGTCGGCGCTGATGAACGCGATGCGTGTGCTGACCGACCCGGTCGAGACCGGTGCGGTGACGATCGCGCTGCCGCAGGACGTCCAGGCCGAGGCCTACGACTGGCCGGAGGAGCTGTTCGCCGAGCGCACCTGGTACGTCGCCCGGCCTTTGCCGGAGGCATCAATTGTCGACAAGGCGGTAGATCTCCTCCGGTCGGCGCAGCGCCCCCTGATCGTCGCCGGCGGCGGCGTGCACTACTCGGGCGCCGAGGAAGCGTTGCGGAACTTCGCCGAGCGGACCGGTATCCCGGTGTCGGAAACCCAAGCAGGTAAGGGATCGCTGCCCTACGACCATCCGCAGGCGGTGGGCGCGGTCGGTGCGACCGGGACCACGGCAGCCAACGCGCTGGCCCGAGAGGCCGATCTGGTGATCGGGATCGGGACTCGCTACAGCGACTTCACGACGGCGTCGCGGACGGCCTTCCAGGACCCGCGGGTGAGGTTCCTGAACATCAACGTGGCGCGCTTCGACGGTGGTAAACATGCAGGCCTCCCAATGGTGGCCGATGCGCGGGAAGCCCTGGTTTCGTTGGGATCTGCGCTCGGCGAGTGGTCCGTGGATGCCCAGTACACCGCGAAGGCCCAGGAACTCACCAGGAACTGGAACGGAACTGTCGACGCAGTTTTCCGGCCCGCCGCCGACGTGACGGAGAAACTCGCCGAAGGACTGCTCACCCAGGGCGAGGTGATCGGTGCCGTGAACGAATTGTCGGCGCCGTCTGATGTGGTTGTCTGCGCGGCCGGCTCGATGCCGGGTGACCTCCACAAACTGTGGCGGCCGCGCGACCCGAAGGGATACCACGTCGAATATGGCTACTCCTGCATGGGCTACGAGATCGCCGGTGGCATCGGTGTGCGCCTCGGTGCACCGGAGCGCGATGTGTTCGTCATGGTCGGCGACGGGTCGTACCTGATGATGTCGAGCGAGCTGGCCACCGCGGTCCAGGAGAACGTCAAGATCATCGTGGTTCTCGTGCAGAACCACGGCTTTGCGTCGATCGGTGCATTGTCGGAGTCGCTCGGTTCGCAACGGTTCGGCACGGCCTACCGCAAGCGCACCGACGACGGCAGGCTCGACGGCGACTACCTGCCGGTCGACCTGGCGGCGAACGTGCGCAGCTTCGGTGTCGAGGTGATCGAGGTCCACAGCCGTCCCGAGCTGGAGAAGGCGATCCAAACCGCGAAGGCGGCGACCGGGCCGATCGCGATCCACGTCACCACGGACCCGCTGATCGGCGGTCCGGACAGCGACTCCTGGTGGGATGTCCCCGTGAGCGAGGTGTCGGAGTTGCAGACCACTCAGGCCGCCTCCGCGGCGTACGAGGAGAGCAAGAAGGCCCAGCGTCCGTACCTGGCTCCGGTCGAGGGGGAGCGCTGATGGGCAGAGTCGACATCGGCACGGCGCCGGACTCGTGGGGAGTCTGGTATGCCGATGATCCGCAACAGGTCCCGTGGACGCGTTTCCTCGACGAGGTCGCCGAGGCCGGCTACACGTGGATCGAGCTCGGCCCGTACGGCTACCTGCCGACGGATCCCGTGCGTTTGAAGGACGAGTTGGACCGACGCGGCCTGACGATGACCGCCGGCACGACCTTCGAACAACTGCATCGCGAGGACGGCTGGGAGACGACCTGGCGGGACGTCGTGAAGACAGCCGAGTTGACGGCCGCGATGGGCGCGCAGCACCTGGTCGTGATGCCGTCGATGTGGCGCGGCGACAACGGCGAGGCCGTCGAGGAGCGGCTCGACCGCGCGGGCCAGGCGCGCCACGGCCGGGCGGTGACCGAGCTGGCGCGGCGGCTCGCGGAAGAGTTCGGCCTCAACACGCAGTACCACCCGCATGCCGACGGCCACGTCGACACCCAAGACACGGTCGAGCGCTTCCTCGAGGAGACCGACAGCGCGTACGTGAACCTGTGCCTGGACACCGGGCACATCAGCTACTGCGGCGGCGACAACCTCGACCTGATCGACAAGTATCCGGACCGGATCGGCTACGTCCACCTGAAGCAGGTGGACCCGAAGATCCTGGCCGAGGTCGACGGTCTGAGCTTCGACGAAGCGGTACGGCGGGGCGTGATGTGCGAGCCGCCCAACGGCGTACCCGAGCTGCCGCCGGTGCTCGACGTGCTGGCCGCGCTCGATGCCGACGTGTTCGCGATCGTCGAGCAGGACATGTACCCGTGCCCACCCGACGTACCGCTGCCGATCGCGCGGCGGACGCTGGCTTATCTCACCGGATGTGGGGGTGGCGGATCGAGATGACGACCACGGGGGTGTGACACTCTCGGGTCCCACGCAAGTCCGCGGAGTAACCGCGGAACACCTGAAAGGCTGGTAGCAAGTCATGGTTCGGTGGCAGAAGAAGGCGGCGGCCGGGGTCGCCGCAGTCGCACTCGCCGCGGCACTGGCCGCGTGCAGTTCCTCCGGCGGTAAACAGGAGGAGCAGAGCTCCGGTGGCAGCGGCGGCAACGTCGCCGACACGCCGCGGATGAAGGTCGCGCTGATCACCCACTCGGGCCCTGGCGACACCTTCTGGGACATCGTTCGGCGCGGCGCGGAAGCGGCCGCGAAGAAGGACAACATCGAGCTGCAGTACTCCGCCGACCCGGACGGTGCGGCCCAGGCGAACCTGGTGCAGACCGCGATCGACTCCAAGGTCGACGGCATCGCCGTGACGCTGAACAAGCCCGACGCGGTGATTCCGAACGTCAAGAAGGCGATCGCGGCCGGTATCCCGGTCACGGTGCTGAACGGCGGCCTCGACCAGTGGAAGTCCACCGGCGCGCTGGGGTACTTCGGCCAGGACGAGCGGATCGCCGGGCAGGCGACCGGTGACAAGCTCAAGCAGCTCGGCGCGAAGAAGGTCATCTGCGTCATTCACGAGCAGGGCAACGTCAGTCTGGAGGCCCGCTGCCAGGGCATCAAGGACCGGTTCGGCAACGTCGAGAACGTCAACGTCAACGGCACCGACCAGCCCGGGACGCAGGCCACGCTGACCTCGAAGCTGCAGGCGGACAAGTCGGCCGACTACGTCGTCGCGCTGAACGCCGGCATCGCGCTGACCGCGGTCCAGGCGGCCAAAGACGCGGGCTCGGCGGCGAAGATCGGCAGCTTCGACATGAGCAAGGAGATGGCCAAGGCCGTCAACGACGGGACCGTCCAGTTCGCGGTCGACCAGCAGCCGTACCTGCAGGGCTACCTCGCGATCGACGGGATCTGGCTCTACAAGACCAACGGCAACACCATCGGCGGTGGTGAGGCGACCCTGACCGGACCGGCGTTCATCGACAAGTCGAACATCGCCGCGGTCCAGAAGTACGCCGAAGCCGGGACGCGCTGAGGTACCACCATGGCATCGACCATCACCTCACCGGTTTCGGCGGACGATCGCGTCTCCGCCCGATCCCTCGCAGCCCGGCTGCTCAGCCGGCCGGAGATCGGGTCACTCGTCGGCGCGGCCGTCATCCTGGTGTTCTTCCTGATCACGGCGCCGCCGTTCCGCGACATCAACAACACCGGCACGATCCTGTACCAGGCCGCGCTGATCGGTGTGATGGCGGTGCCGGTGTCGCTGCTGATGATCGGCGGTGAGTTCGACCTGTCGGCCGGTGTCGCGGTGACGACCTCGGGCCTGACCGCCGGTATCGTCGCCTACCAGTTCAGTCTGAACGTCTGGGTCGGCGTCGGGGTCGCGTTGGTGCTCTCGCTGGCCATCGGCGCGTTCAACGGCTGGCTGCTGATGCGGACGGGGTTGCCCAGCTTCCTGGTGACACTGGGCACCTTCTTCATCCTGCAGGGGATGAACATCGCGGTCACCCGCGCGACGTCCGGCGCTGTCGCCTCGAACTCGATCAGCGACATGGACGGGTTCGGCGCGGCGAAGGCGCTGTTCGCGTCGGAGTTCAAGATCGGCGGCGTGACGATCAAGATCATTGTGGTCTGGTGGATCCTGTTCGTCGCGATCGCCGCGTGGGTACTGCTGAAGACCCAGATCGGCAACTGGATCTTCGCCGTCGGCGGTGACGCGGCGGCTGCTCGCGCCGTCGGTGTTCCGGTGAAGAAGGTGAAGATCGGGCTGTTCATGACGGTCGGATTCTTCGCGTGGTTCGCCGGGATGCAGCTGCTGTTCGTGCAGAACGGCGTGGTGCAGTCCGGCGAAGGTGTCGGCAAGGAGTTCCTGTACATCATCGCCGCGGTGGTCGGCGGCTGCCTGCTCACCGGCGGCTACGGCTCGGTGGTCGGTGCGGCCGTCGGTGCGCTGATCTTCGGCATGGTCCAGCTCGGTGTCGTGTACGCGGGCTGGAACCCGGACTGGTTCAAGGCGTTCCTCGGCGCGATGTTGCTGCTGGCAACCATTGTCAACCTGGTCGTCAAGAAGCGGGCGGAGGCACGATGAGTACGACCGAATCCTTCGCGGGCGAGGCGACCAGCAGCCCGACCGCACCGATCGTCCTGCTCGAGGATGTCGGCAAGGCGTACGGCAACGTGCAGGCACTGCGCGGTGTTTCGCTGGCCGTCCGCCAGGGTGAGATCACCTGCGTGCTCGGCGACAACGGCGCCGGCAAGTCGACGCTGATCAAGATCATCGCCGGCCTGCACGACTACACCTCGGGCCGGATGTCGGTGAACGGCGAGCTGCGGCACTTCAGCTCGCCGCGGGAGTCGCTCGACAGCGGCATCGCGACCGTGTACCAGGATCTCGCGCTGGCTCCGCTGATGTCGGTCTGGCGGAACTTCTTCCTCGGCAACGAGATCACCAAAGGTCCGTTCCGGCAGCTCGACGCGGCGAAGATGAAGCGGATCGCGCAGGAGGAGCTGACCAAGATGGGGATCTCGATCCCCAACCTCGAGCAGCCGGTCGGAACGCTGTCCGGCGGTCAGCGGCAGTGCGTGGCGATCGCGCGGGCGATCCACTTCGGCGCCAAGGTGCTGATTCTCGACGAGCCCACCGCGGCGCTCGGCGTGAACCAGTCCGGTGTGGTGCTGAAGTACATCGTGAAGGCGCGGGACGCGGGGATCGGGGTCATCTTCATCACCCACAACCCGCACCACGCGTACCTGGTCGGCAACCACTTCGTCGTGCTGAAGCTCGGCCGGGTCGCGCTCGACACGCACCGCGCGAACATCACCCTCGAGCAGTTGACGACCGAGATGGCCGGAGGTTCCGAGCTCGAGGCGTTGAGTCACGAGTTGCGCGGGATCGATGCTGGTGTTGTCGTCGATCCGGCGAAGGCCGGGGCTGCGCGTCCGGTGGACGCGCCGGCGACCGAAACGAAGGGGCGGGACGAGACATGAGTGAGCTGCGGGTCGGCGTCGTCGGGGTCGGCGTCATGGGTGCCGACCATGCCGAGCGGATCGCGCGGAAGACCTCCGGTGCGCGCCTGGTCGCGGTCGCCGACGCCGACCAGGAACGGGCCGAGACACTGGCCCGCAGCCTCTCCGAGTCCACCGCAGCACCACGAGCAGCAACACCGGGAGCAGCACCTGGAGCAGCACCGGGAGCAGCACCTGGAGCAGCTGGAGCAGCAGCACCAGGAGCACGCGGTACGGCGGCGCATGGCGAGCGTACTGCGGACGGCGCGGGTGCGGGCGACGCGGCGGCGTGGACGTCGTACGGCGCTGTCCGGGTCTTTCCCGATCCGCTGGAGTTGATTGCGGCGGAGGACGTCGATGCGGTGATCCTGGCCTCGCCGGGGGCTGTGCATGCGGAGCAGCTGTTCGCTTGTCTCGAGCACAACAAGCCGGTGCTGTGTGAGAAGCCGCTGACCATGGACGCCGCGTCCGCGCTGCAGGTCGTCGAGGCGGAGCACAAGCTCGGGCGGCAGCTGATCCAGGTCGGGTTCATGCGCCGTTTCGACCCGGAGTACGTCGCCCTGAAGCAGCTGCTCGACTCGGGCGAGCTCGGACGCACGTTGCTGCTGCACAACGTCCACCGGAACAAGACGTCCACGCCGTCGTTCCGCAGCGAGATGATCGTGCGCGACTCGATGGTGCACGAGGTCGACGTCACGCGGTGGCTGTTCGGCGAGGAGATCACTCGGATCACCGTGCACACCCCGGCGTCGACGAGCCTGGTCGCGGACGGTGTCCACGACCCGCAGCTGGCCGTCTTCGAGCTGGCGAACGGCGCGATGGCCGACGTGGAGGTGTTCGTGAACTTCCAGGTCGGGTACGAGGTCCGCTGCGAGGCGGTCGCCGAGCGCGGCAGCGCGACGATCGGACTGGGATCAGGTGTGATCACCCGCGCCGACGGGAAGTGGGGCGGTGCGATGCCGGCCGACTTCCGGGTCCGGTTCGAGCAGGCGTACGACCTCGAGGTGCAGCGCTGGGTGGACGCCACCGTGCGCGGCGAGTTCGACGGACCGACCGCGTGGGACGGCTACGCCGCGGCGGTGGTCTGTGAAGCCGGTCTGGAGTCGCTGAGCACCGGCAAACCCGTCGATGTGGTCCTTGCCGACCGCAGCAATGTCCTGAGCTGAGTCGGCAGACCCAGCATTCTGAGAGACCCCGGCAGTGAGGAAATATCGTGAGTACTGACATCAAGCGCATCACCCACCTCGTCGGTGGCAGCTCCTGGACCGGCGTGGCCGAGCGGACCGGCAAGGTCTACAACCCTGCTACCGGTCAGGTCACCGGCGAGCTCGACCTGGCCTCGGCCGGCACGGTCGACGAGGTCGTCAAGGTCGCTCACGAGGCGTCGAAGACCTGGGCGCAGACCTCCCTGACCAAGCGCGCGCAGATCCTGTTCGCGTACCGCGAGCTGGTCAACAGCAACAAGGAGCGGATCGCCCGGCTGATCACCGCCGAGCACGGCAAGGTGCTGTCCGACGCGCTCGGCGAGGTGACCCGCGGGCTCGAGGTGATCGAGTTCGCGTGCGGGATCCCGCACCTGCTCAAGGGCGGCTACAGCGAGGGCGTCTCGACCAAGGTCGACGTGTACTCGATTCGGCAGCCGCTCGGCGTGTGCGCGGTGATCTCGCCGTTCAACTTCCCGGCGATGGTGCCGATGTGGTTCGTCCCGATCGCGGTCGCGTGCGGCAACAGCGTGGTGATCAAGCCGTCCGAGAAGGACCCGTCCGCGGCGAACGCGATGGCCGAGCTGTGGAAGGAGGCCGGTCTGCCGGACGGCGTGGTCAACGTCGTGCACGGTGACAAGGAGGCTGTCGACCGCCTGCTCGAGCACCCGGACATCAAGTCGGTGTCGTTCGTCGGGTCGACGCCGATCGCCAAGTACGTGTACGAGAACGCGACCCGCAACGGTAAGCGTGTGCAGGCGCTCGGCGGCGCGAAGAACCACATGATCGTGCTGCCGGACGCGGACCTCGACCTCGCGGCGGACGCGGCCGTGAACGCCGGCTTCGGATCGGCCGGCGAGCGCTGCATGGCGATCTCCGCGCTGGTCGCGGTCGAGCCGATCGCCGACGAGTTGATCGGCAAGATCAAGGAGCGGATGCGCGGGCTGAAGACCGGCGACGGGACGCGCGGCTGCGACATGGGACCGCTGGTGACCAAGCAGCACCGGGACAAGGTCGCCGGGTACGTCGAGGCAGGGGTCGAGTCCGGTGCGGAGCTGGTG
This sequence comes from Kribbella sp. NPDC048915, assembly GCF_040649595.1. Lineage (NCBI taxonomy): Bacteria > Bacillati > Actinomycetota > Actinomycetes > Propionibacteriales > Kribbellaceae > Kribbella > Kribbella sp. NPDC048915. The sequence goes on from NZ_JBEZFT010000024.1 coordinate 59,339, forward strand.
GTCGACGGGCGCGCGGGTGACTTCGACGGCGCGGACGAGGGCTTCTGGCTCGGGCCGACCCTGTTCGACAAGGTCACGCCGGACATGTCGATCTACACCGACGAGATCTTCGGACCGGTGCTCTCGGTGCTGCGCACCTCGTCGTACGACGACGCGCTCGACCTGGTGAACTCCAACCCGTACGGCAACGGCACCGCGATCTTCACCAACGACGGCGGCGCGGCGCGCCGGTTCCAGAACGAGGTCGAGGTCGGGATGGTCGGCATCAACGTCCCGATCCCGGTGCCGATGGCGTACTACTCCTTCGGCGGCTGGAAGAACTCGCTGTTCGGCGACACCCACGCGCACGGGACCGAAGGCGTGCACTTCTTCACCCGCGGCAAGGTCGTCACCTCGCGCTGGCTCGACCCGTCGCACGGGGGCATCAACCTCGGCTTCCCGACGCACGACTGATGCGGGTTGTCGATCTCCCTGCCGTGGTGTATCGGGGTGGGGAGATCGGGTGTGCGCGGGGCCTACTGGCGCGCGGTGAGGAGGTCGGCGAGGGTCTTGGCCACCGGGACAGACAGGCCCGCATGGACGAGTTCGGTGCGGTGTACCAGTCGCGGGGTGTTCAACGGGACGGCGGCGAGATTCGGGGTGATCGTTGACGCGGGGAGAACCGCGAGGCCGTGCCCGGCTTCGATCAGCGCCAGGAGGGTGTGCAGGTCGGTGCCGGTGTAGCTGAAGGCCGGCCGGAACCTGTCGGCGCCGACGGCGGCGCTCAACGTCGCCAGCGGTGCGGCGAGGTCGGGGGCGTCGATCCACCGCGCATCCACCAGATCCACCAGATCCACCACCGACAGTCCGCCGTGGGCGGCCCGGGCGCCCGGGGCCGCAGGCGTCGCTGGGCGGGCTAAGGGATGGGGGCGGGGGATGGCCACTGCTAGGTGTTCTTCAGTGGTGGGGATTGTGTGGAGGGAAGCAGTGACTGCGAGCGGAAGCGGGTCGCTGGGGGCGCTGATACCGTCGACGAGGCCGAGAGTATGGAACGTCGTGGCTACTGCTTCGACGACCTCGGCACGGGGGCAGATGGTCAGGGAGAGTTGCGTGCCGGGGTAAGTGCGGCGCGCGGCGGCCAAGTGCGGCGCCAGCGAGCGTGCCGCCAGGGGAGAAGCGGCGACGTCCAGGCGGCTGGGTGGTTCGGCGACGGTACGGCGTACGTCCGCGCGCGCCGCGTCGAGGCGCAGCAGAATCGCGCCCGCGTGCTCCAGCAGACGCTCACCCGCTGGAGTCGGGCTGACCGGGCGGCGGTGCAGGAGCGGCGTGCCCAGGTCGCTCTCCAGGGCCGCGATGTGCTGGGACACGGCGGACTGGGTGTAGCCGAGCCGCTCGGCGGCCGCGGAGAACGATCCGCAGTCGGCCACCGCGACGAAGGTGCGCAACAGATGAGGATCCACGCTGATCAGTATCTCTGATAGGACTTGTAGAGATCATCGTTGGCGCTGATACCCGGGTCGGGCCGAGGATGGACCCGTGAATGCCTACTCCGGACGCCTCGCCTTGGTCGGGGATCGCTCTCCGCACGTTCGCTCGCACGCCCGGCTTCCCGGCCTGCTCAGAGAACTCGAGCAACGCGACCACCTGGATCTCGACATCTACTGGATTCCGACCGACGCCGTGGGGGACGCCATCGCGGGCTTCGACGGCATCTGGTTGCTACCCGGCAGCCCGTACCGCAGCGAGGCCGGCGCGCTCGCGGCTGTCCGTACTGCTCGCGAGCAGGGCATCCCGTTCCTGGGGACCTGCGGCGGCTTCCAGCACGCGATGCTCGAGTACGCGCGCAGTGTCGGCGGTGCGACCGGCGTCCAGCACGGAGAGACGAACCCCGAGGCGGACGACCTGCTGATCGTGCCGTTGCAGTGCTCGCTCGACGGCCACGAGGGCGTCGTACAAACGACACCGGGCACCCGGGCCGCCGAATTGCTCGGCGGAGAACGCTCGATGGAGCGGTATCACTGCTCGTACGGCCTGGACAGCAGCAGACTGGATCTGCTGCGGGACCACGGGATGGTGTTCAGCGGCCACGACGACGCCGGCGAACCACGCATCGCCGAGCTACCCGGGCACCCGTTCTACCTGGCCACGCTGTTCCAGCCGGAGTTGGCCGAAGCCGGCAACAGCGGGCGTCCACACCCGTTCGTCCAGGCGTTCGCGCACGCCGTTGCCGGCCGCAACGATCAGATCGTCGAGGACGGCCGTGGCTCCATGCCGGCGAGTGTGTAGCAGGCGTCGATGAGCTCCATCGTGGCCAACGCGTCGTCCGCGTCGGTGAGCAGCGGGGCACCGTTGCGGACGGCGGACGCGAACGCCTCCAGCTGATACGTGTACGACGTCCGGGTGCCGAGGTGCTCGACCCAGGTGTCCTCCTTGGTCGTCACGATCACCCGGTCGTCGTTCTGCGGCAGCACGAAGAACGGCGCGAAGGCCTCACCGCGGCTGCCGACGACCTTGAGGCTGAACTCGACGCTCTCGGCCGCCATGCTGGTGCGCACCGCGCCGGTCGCGCCGCTCGGGAACTCGAGATCGGCGTTCAGCCACTCGTCCACCCCCGGCATCCGCTTGCGTTCGCCGGCCCGCGCACCGACCAGCGTCGGAGCACCACCGCCGTACGCCGCGAACATGCGCTGCGCATGCAGCGCGTAGCAGCCGACGTCCATCACGGCGCCGCCGGCCAGGGGCAGCGACCACCGCGGGTCCTCGTCCGGGGGCGGGGGCATCACCATGGTCGCTTCGATGTGCTGCAGGTCTCCCAGCTCGCCCTTGGCGACCAGATCCTGCAGCCGGCGCAGCACCGGGTGGTAGGCGTAGTGGAACGCCTCCATGAACACCAGTCCGGACGAGCGGACCGCGTCCCGTACCTGCAGTGCCTCGGCGGCGTTGCTGGCAGAGGGCTTCTCGGTCAGGACATGTTTGCCCGCGGCAAGCGCGCGCAGGTTCCACGGGCCGTGCAGTCCGTTGGCCAGCGGGTTGTAGATCGCTTCGATCTCGGGGTCGTCCAGCAGTTGCTGGTACGACGCATGGACCCGTTCGACACCGTGTTCGGCGGCGAAGGCCTCGGCCCGGTCGGTGTCGCGTGCCGCGACCGCGACCAGCCGCGCGCCGGTCAGCTTGGCCGGCTCGACGATGGCTCGGCCGGCGATCCGGGCTGCACCGAGGATGCCGATCCGCAGCGGTTCCATGCCTTCTCCTTCGTGGGTGGGCCGTACGCATCGGGTACGGCGGGGGCGTCCAGGGCGGTTTCCGCCGGTCAAGGGTAGTCCCGGGGCATCGGCGGAGAACCTGTCATATTGCCTGACGGTCAGGATCGCCGCCCACCGGCTGCCCGTGATCCGGACCCGGTTCTCCGGCCGTTCACCGACTGGCCGCCCGGCGACCGGACCAGACCTGCGCCGGAGGCCGTGGTCGGGCAGGTCTGATCAAATCCCCGGAGTGGGTCGACGGATTCCGGTCCAGCCTTCAGGATGTGCCCATGAACACCGTCCAGGTGCAGGTCGATCGGAACAGCCGTACGCCGTTGCACGTACAGCTCGCGCAGCAGCTCGAGGCGGCCATTCAGGGCGGTGAACTGCCCGTCGGATCCCGGCTGAGCAACGAGGTGGACCTGGCCGAGGCGTACGGGCTCAGTCGGCCCACCGTGCGCCAGGCGATCGCCCGCCTCGTCGACCAGGGTCTGCTGGTCCGCAAACGCGGTGTAGGCACCCAGGTGGTCGGCAATTCCGGCCAGGTCCGCCGTTCGCTCGAGCTGACCAGCCTGTACGACGACCTCACCGCGGCGCATCGCAAGCCCGCGACCGACGTACTGCGGTTCGGTGTCTCGCCTGCGACGGCAGAGGTCGCCGCCGCACTGCAGTGCGAGGAGGGCGACCGGGTACTGCGTCTGGAGCGCCTGCGCCGTGCGGACGGCGAACCGCTCGCACTGATGCGCAACTGGCTGCCGCCGGACATGCTGGAGACCGACCCGGCGACACTGGCGGAGCGGGGCCTCTACCAACTGCTGCGCGCCGAGGGGGTCCGGTTGAAGGTGGCGCACCAGACGATCTCCGCCGTACCGGCCACAGCAGAGCATGCGCGGCTGCTGGCGGAGGAGCCTGGTTCGCCGCTGCTGGCGACCACGCGGATCACGTACGACGACCACGGCCAGCCGGTCGAGTACGGCGCACACCTGTACCGGGCCAGCCGCTACTCGTTCGAACACACCCTCGTGCACCGCTGAACCCCGCCCAGGGCGGCGCTCGAACGGCGCTGTAGCTTTCGATAGCTTTCCATGCCGCAGGCAACCAGCGCCGTCCGAAAGGGCCTGGTGCGGGCGATTGCAACAAGCTGCAATTTTCTGGACCGGGCCGTGACCTGATCGATACGGTGAGTGAGCCTGTGGCATGTCACGGTTATCCACAGGCGCAGGTCACGCGAGTGGCGCGGGTGCGCGGGAGTTGAAAGGATGGGCGCGGATGGTGACCGAGCGTGGTCGCCGAACGGTACGCACACGGGGAGAGCGATGACTGCGGACAGGCTCGATGCGCACCGCTCGCCATGGGTCAGCGCCGTCGAACTGATCGATGCGCAGGTGCGTGACGTGGTCCGCCGGGAAGGTATCGACCCGCTGCGCGACCCGGGTGCGGTGAACGCGATCGTCGCCACCGTCGTCCGGGAGTACGACGAGCGCAGCCTGACCGGTGTGGTGCCGCCGATCGGTGACGTGGAGGCGGTCAGTCGTGAGGTGCACGACCGTGTGGCCGGCTTCGGCCCGTTGCAGCGGTATCTGGACGATCCGTCGGTCGAGGAGATCTGGATCAACGAGCCCAGCCGGGTGTTCATCGCCCGCGAGGGCCGGCACGAGCTGACCACGACCGTGCTGACCGAGGAAGAGGTCAGCGATCTGGTCGAGCGGATGCTGAAGACGACCGGGCGCCGGATCGATGTCTCACAGCCGTTCACCGACGCGCGGCTGCCCGACGGCAGCCGCGTGCACATCGTGTTGGGCGGCATCACCCAGCGCTACGCGGCGATCAACATCCGGAAGTTCACCGTGCGGGCGACGCGGCTGAGCGACCTGGTCCAGCTCGGTTCGCTCACCCCGCACGCCGCCGCGGTGCTCGAGGCGTCTGTTGCCGTCGGCCTCAATGTGCTGGTTTCCGGGGGCACGCAGGCCGGAAAGACCACGATGCTGAACGCGTTGGCCGGTTCGATCCCCGGCAGCGAGCGCGTGATCAGCTGCGAAGAAGTCTTCGAGATCAAGCTGCCGATTCCCGACTGGGTGTCGATGCAGACCCGCCAGGCCGGTCTGGAAGGGACCGGCGAGGTACGGTTGCGCGACCTGGTGAAGGAGTCGCTGCGGATGCGGCCGTCCCGGGTGATCGTCGGCGAGGTGCGCGGCGAGGAGTGCCTCGACCTGCTGCTCGCGCTGAACAGCGGCCTGCCCGGCATGTGCACCATCCACGCGAACTCCGCGCGCGAAGCACTCACCAAGATGTGCACGCTGCCACTGCTGGCGGGCGAGAACATCGGCTCCCGGTTCGTGCTGCCGACGGTCGCCGGTTGCGTCGACATCGTCGTACACCTCGGGATCGGTGCGGACGGTCACCGGCGGGTGCGGGAGATCGTGGCGGTCACCGGGCGGGTCGAGGACCAGGCGATCGAGACCGAGACCTTGTTCGGGACCTACGACGGGTACCTGCGTCGCGCGGAAGGGCACCTGCCGCATCCGGAGCGGTTCCAGCAGGCCGGATACAACGTGGCCGGGCTGCTCACCGAGTTGCCGCGTGGGGTGGCGGGCTGATGGGGCTGCTGATCGGAATGTTCTTCGGGGTCGGGCTGCTGCTGATCATCGCGGCGTTCGTCGCCCCGGCCGAACAAGGTGCCGGCGCGGACGGTCGTCTGCGTGGCAAGAGCCGCGATCTGCTCGCCGCCGCCGGCATCGAGGGCGTGACGCCGGGGGCGTTCATCGGTGCATGTGTGATCACGGGTGTGGTGGCTTTCCTGCTGATGCTCGCGGTGTCCAGGACGTTGCCGGTCGGCCTGATCTTCGGGCTGATGGCCGGTTGGCTGCCGATCGCGCTGGTGCGTGCTCGTGCGCGTCGGCGGATCGCCGAGTTCCGGGAGCTGTGGCCTGATGTCGTGGACAACATCGCGTCGGCCGTGCGCGCCGGGCTGTCGTTGTCCGAGGCGTTGGCGCAGGTCGGTGAGCGTGGTCCGCTCCAATTGCGGGAGCCGTTCCGCCGATTCGGTGCGGACTACGCGTCGTCGGGCCGGTTCGCGGAATCGCTGGATCTGTTGAAGGCGCGGCTGGCCGACCCGGTCGGCGACCGGGTCGTCGAGGCGCTGCGGATCGCGCGCGAGGTCGGCGGTGGCGATCTCGGCCGGTTGCTGCGGTCGCTGTCGACGTTCCTGCGCGACGACGCGCGCACCCGGTCCGAGCTGGAGTCCCGGCAGTCGTGGTCGGTGAACGGCGCACGGGTCGCGGTCGCGGCGCCGTGGCTCGTGCTGGCGATGCTGTCGTTCCAGGGCGATGTCATCCAGCGGTACAACTCGCCGTTGGGCGCGGTGATCATCGGCGCCGGTGCGGTGATCTGCGTGCTCGCGTACCGGTTGATGCTGCGGATCGGCCGGTTGCCCGAGCCCGAGCGGGTGCTGCGATGAATCCGATGCTGGTCGGTGGTTTCCTCGGCGCGTTGCTCGCGGTCGGCGTGCTGCTGTTCGTCGTACGGATGCCGTTCCTGCGCAAACCCTCCGTCGACGAGCGCATCTCGCCGTACCTGCGTGATCTCGGCACTCCCGACGTGTTCGTCGGTGTGGTGGACTCGCGGTCGCCGATCTACGCGATCCTGCGGCTGTTCGGTCCGTCGCTGCGATCCGCCGCGCAACGCCTCGAGCGGATCCTCGGCGGCGCAGGCACGATCCGGCGCCGCCTGCAACGCGCCGGGCTGGAGCGGACGATCGAGGAGTTCCGCATCGAGCAGTTGCTCTGGGGGACGCTGGCGTTCGGCGGCGGCCTGGTGATCTCGATCGTGGCGACCGCGTTCGGCCTCGGCAATCCGGTCGGCATGCTGGTGTTCGCCCTGATCCTCGGCGTCGTCGGAGTGCTTGCCCGGGACACCTATCTGACCAGCCAGGTACGCCGCCGCGAACGCCGCCTGCTCAACGAACTGCCGACTGTGGCCGAGCTGCTCGCCCTGTCGGTCGCTGCGGGTGAAGGTCCCGCGGCCGCCCTCGACCGAGTCGCGCGCGCCTGCCGCGGCGAGCTCGCCGAGGAACTGAAACGTGTCCTGGCCGAGACCAGGGCAGGAGAAACGCTGGTCCGTGCGCTCGACGCGCTCGCGGACCGAACGGGGTTGCTGGCGCTCTCGCGCTTCGCGGACGGGTTGGCGGTGGCGCTCGAGCGCGGTACCCCGCTGGCCGACGTACTGCGGGCGCAGGCCGGCGACATCCGGGAAGCAGGGCGCCGCGAGCTGATCGAGTCCGGTGCGCGCCGTGAGGTCGCCATGATGGTCCCGGTGATCTTCCTGGTCCTGCCGGTGACCATCGCTTTCGCCTTCTACCCGGGCGCTGTCGGAATCCGGCTGATCGCCGGATGAACTGAGGAGAGGTCATGTCCCTGTACCTGACGAGACTGTTCGTGGCGTTGCTGCTGAAGCCGCGTCCGGCGCACAAGGAGCGCGGCGACGTGCCCGGCTGGGTGCTGATCACCGTGATGACCGCCGGTCTGGTCGTCGCGATCTGGCAGCTCGCCGGCAAGCAGCTGGCCGAGATGCTCTCGGACGCGCTGAGCTCGGTCACCAACAAGTAATGCGCGTTCGCGGCGAGCGCGGGTCGGCCGTCGTCGATTTCGTACTGGTCTCGACGCTCCTCGTGCCGCTGTTCCTCGGCATCCTGCAGGTCGGCCTGTTCCTGTACGTGCGCAACACCGTGACCGCCGCAGCCTCCGAGGGCGCGCACTACGCCGCCGTCCTCAACCGCGGACCGGCCGACGGTGCCGCGCGGACCCGCGACCTGATCGACGGCGTCGTCGCGGACGGACTTGTCGACTCGGTCACCGCGGACGCGACCACCGTCGCCGGACAGCCCGGTGTCGAGGTGACCGTTCACGCCCACATGCCGCCGCTCGGGTTGTGGGGTCCGGGGATCGCGTTCACGGTCCGAGGACATGCCGTGAAGGAGACCGGCGAGTGAGGCGCCGGCGGGACGAGCGGGGCAGCGCCGTCGTGGAGTTCTCCTGGCTGGCGATCCTGCTGATGGTGCCGTTGGTGTACATGATGCTCGGCGTGTTCGACGTACAGCGGGCGTCGTACGGCGCGACTGCTGCAACTCGAGCCGCCGGACGCGCGTTCGTGATCGTGCCGGACGGGGTGTCCGAGGACGAAGCGCGGGCGCGCGCGTTCACGGCGGCGCGGGTGGCGATGGAGGACCAGGGCATGGAACTCGGCGAGAACGAACTCTCGATCAGCTGCAACCCGGCCTGTCTGCAGCCGGCGTCGACGGTGACGGTCACGCTCGAGACCAAGGTGCGGTTGCCGCTGATCCCCGACGCGCTCGGCGGTGAGCCGCCCGCGATCCGGATCAGCGCCGCGCACACCGAGGCGTTCGGCGACTACCGCCAGGCGAAGGGCGACGGATGAGCGGGCTCGTCCAGCGCTGCCGGCGGGGCGAGCAGGGTCAAATGACGGTGCTCATCGTCGGGTTCACCGTGGTGATTTTGTTGATGGTTGTCGTGGTCACCGACATTTCGAAGGTATTCCTGGTTCGCCGCGGCCTGGACGCGACCGCGGACGGCGCCGTACTCGCCGCGGCCAACGGTCTGGCCGCGGTGTATGCGCAACCCGGAGCGGGCAGCAACGCCGCGATCGATCCCGAGCAGGCGCGTCAGCTCACCGCGGAGTACCTGGACGACGTTGCTGCCGGCAACAGGTTCGACAACCTCGACTGGGCTGTCGACGTCGAGGGCACAACAGTCACGGTTCGCCTGACCACTACAGCGACGCTGCCGTTCCGCCCACCCGGCTTCCCCGGCACAGCCGACATAGCCTCCGAAGCCGCAGCCGTAGTCCCCATCCGCTGACCCCAGAGCCACCAGCCGAGGCCGACAGCATCGAGCGCCGCCGACCCCCGCCCTGACACAAGCCGGGGGTTTGGACATGCAGAAGTGAGTCCGCGCAGGTCGCCGGGACCTTGGACAACCGGTGGTGGGTGTGAACAGCCGGTGGTGGGTGGGGCATGTCCGGTGGTGGGTGTGCATGACCGGCGGTGGGTGTGCACGACCGGCGGTGGGTGTGAACAGCCGGTGGTGGGTGGGGCATGTCCGGTGGTGGGTGTGCATGACCGGCGGTGGGTGTGAACAGCCGGCGATGGGTGTGGACAGGTTATTTCGGGTGTTGAGGCCCCGGTTCTTGTTCACACCCCCGAGTGGTGGCGCGGGATGGGGCACGTGCGGCGAGGGCACGCGCGGCGAGGGCGCGGGGCGGAGGTTGGTAGGTGGCCTTGGGTGGTGCGGGTGGCGCGGGTGGCGCGGGTGGTGGTGGGGGTCCGGGCGTGAGCGGCCGGATGTGGGGCTGGGGTGCGTCGGCCGCGTGGGGTTCGGCATTGGTGGTGGGTTTGGACCCGTACCGGTGGGTGTGGACAGGTCATTTCGGGTGTTGAGGCCCCGGTTCTTGTTCACACCCCCGAGTGGTGGCGTGGGCAGGTGGTGGGTGGGTGGCCTTGGGGCCGCCAGTTGGTGTTGGCGGCTCGGGTGGGGTCAGGTGAAGAGGTGGGGGTGGTCGGTCAGCCAGGTGGTGAAGGGGCGGGGGGTGTGGGTGGTGAGGAGTTCTACGCCGGGTTCGATGGGGGCGGGGGTGCCTACGCGGGAGGCCCAGTAGGCGAGGAGGGTTTCGCGTTGGCCTTCGTCGCGCGTGGGCATTTCGGCGCGGGCCTCGTCGGGGGTCAGTTCGACCGCTTCGATGGGTACGCCGGTGACCTCGGTGATGAGTTTGATCTGCTGCCGTCGCGTCATCGACTCGGGGCCGGTCATCGGGTAGCCGCGGCCGTCGTGGATGCTGCCGGGGCCGTCGAGGAGGACGCGGATCGTGGCGTCGGCGATGTCTTGTTCGTGGATGGGTGCTTCCTCGGCGTCGAGGTACGGCAGGCGGATCTGGCCGGTGGCGCGCACCTGGTGCGCCCAGTACTTCGCGTTGCTCATGAATGCGCCGGGTTGCAGGCGGGTCGTTGCGTACGACGCGTTCGCGATCACCTGCTCGGTCCGGGCATGCGGGTCGGTGGGGCCGCCGAGGGCCGACAGCGACGAGAGCAGGACCACCTGTTTCACGCCGGCTGCCTCGGCCGCGGCGACAAAGGCGGGGGCCGTCGAGGGGTCGGAGTACAGGAAGACCTGGCTGATGCCGCGCAGGGCGGGCGACGGGTCGGCCGGGTCGTAGGCGACGGCCGATGGGAGGGCGGAGGGTTCGCGGCTGGCGACGCGGACGTCCTGTCCGGCGTCGACGAGTCCGGCAGTGACGGCGCGGGCGATCGCGCCGCGGCCGCCGGTGACGAGGATTGTCATTAGATAGACTCCAAACATGTAGTGACTACAATAATGAAGGCAGTAAAACAGATCCGCTACAGTCCGTGCAATGGAGATCGAGGAGTTGTCGCGGCGCGAGCGGAAGAAGCGGCAGACCCGCCAGGCGATCTCGGATGTGGCGACCGCGCTGTTTCTCGAGCGCGGGTTCGACGCGGTGACGGTTGCCGAGGTGGCCCGCGCGGCGGATGTCGCCGTACAGACCGTGTTCAACCACTTTCCGGCCAAGGAGGATCTGTTCTTCGACGAGCCCGAGTGGTGGATGGGACCGGCGCGGGCGATCCGGGAGGCGCCGCGGGAGGCGGATCCGGTCGAGGTGCTCGAAGCGCAGTACCGGGCGAGTACGCGGGAACGGCTCAAGGTCGGGCATCTGGCCACCTGGAAGCAGTTCGTCCGCACGATCGAGGGCAGCCCGGCGTTGCGGGCACGCCGGAGTTTCAACGCCGAGCAGCTGGAGCAGCGGCTGACCGAGGCACTCGAGGAGCGCGCCCCGGATCACCTGCGCAACCGCCTGATTGCCGCTCTGTACGCCGCGGCGCAGAAGGTGCTGGAGGAGCGGCTGATGGCCGTTCTGCCTGACAATGCCACGCCGGAACAGCTCGCTCAGGCCCAGACAGAGCTGGAGCGGGCGATCACCGAAGTCTTCGCCGTTCTTCGCCGCGGGCTCGGCTGAGCTAAGCTGCTTGGTTGTGGCTGGACTGGATTTTGACGCGGAGCTGAAACAGCTCGACGCGACGATGACCTCGATCGAGAAGGTGATGGATCTCCCTGCGCTGCGCAAGGAGATCGACGAGCTCGGTGAGCAGGTCGCTGCGCCCGATCTCTGGGACGACCAGGCGAACGCGCAGAAGGTGACGTCGCGACTGTCCAGCTTGCAGGCCGACGTCGAGCGGGTGACCGCGCTGCGCGGCCGGCTCGACGACATCGGGGCCCTGATCGAGCTCGGCCGCGAGGAAAACGACGCGGACAGCCTGGCCGAGGCGGAGAAGGAGATTGGGTCGGTCGCCAAGGCGATCCAGTCGCTCGAGGTCCGCACGCTGCTGTCCGGTGAGTACGACGAGCGCGAGGCGCTGGTCACGATCCGGTCCGGCGCCGGCGGTGTGGATGCCGCGGACTTCGCCGAGATGCTGCAGCGGATGTACCTGCGCTGGGCCGAGCGGCACGGGTACGCCACCGAGGTGTACGACACGTCGTACGCCGAAGAGGCTGGGATCAAGTCGACCACGTTCGCGGTCAAGGCGCCGTATGCGTACGGCACGCTGAGTGTCGAGTCCGGGACGCACCGCCTGGTGCGGATCTCGCCGTTCGACAACCAGGGCCGTCGGCAGACGTCGTTCGCGGCGGTCGAGGTGGTGCCGGTGCTCGAGCAGACCGATGAGATCGACGTCCCGGAGGAAGAGCTGCGGATCGACGTCTACCGCTCGTCCGGCCCGGGTGGCCAGAGCGTGAACACCACCGACTCCGCGGTCCGGATCACGCACATCCCGACCGGCACCGTGGTCTCCTGCCAGAACGAGAAGTCCCAGCTGCAGAACAAGGCCAGCGCGATGGTCATCCTGAAGGCCAAGCTGCTCGCGCTGAAGAAGGCCGAGGAGCGGGCTCAGCTGGACGCATTGCGCGGTGACGTGGCCGGCTCGTGGGGCGACCAGATGCGCTCGTACGTCCTGCACCCGTACCAGATGGTGAAGGACCTGCGGACGCAGTACGAGTCCGGGAACACCTCGGGTGTGTTCGACGGTGAGATCGACGACTTCATCGAGGCCGGCATCCGCTGGCGCCGCACCGGCCAGACGGTTGCCGAGCAGAACTGACCTGCGCGCCGACTGCGGTAGCTGTTTCGGCCTCTGCTGTATCGCGCTGACGTTCAGCAGATCCGCGGACTTCGCGATCGACAAGTCCGCGGGTGAGGCCTGCCCGAACCTGGACGGCGACCACCGCTGCACGATCCACAGCAGGTTGCGCGACGAGGGATTCCCGGGCTGCACCGTCTACGACTGCTTCGGCGCGGGGCAGGCGATCTCGCAGCGGCTGGGCACGCCAGGCCCGCAGATGTACGCCGCACTGCCGATCCTGCGCCAGCTGCACGAGCTGCTCTGGTACCTCACCGAGGCGCTGGAGTACTCCGACCAAGCACAAGCGGCCATTGACCGGGTAGAGGCGGTGAGCCGTACGCCGGATCTCACCAGCGTCGATGTCGATTCGGAGCGCGCGGTGGTCAACGAGCTGCTGCTGGAGACCAGCCGGCAGGTACGCGGCAAGCAGCCGAAGTCGAAGGAGCGCCGCGGCGCGGACCTTATCGGAGCCCGCCTCCGTGGCGCCGACCTCGCGAAGGCGAATCTGCGCGGCGCCTACCTGATCGGCGCCGATCTGCGCGGCGCGAACCTCCGCCAGGCGGACCTGATCGGTGCCGACCTGCGGGACGCCGATCTGCGCGGCGCCGACCTGACCGGGGCGTTGTTCGTCACCCAGTCGCAGGTCAACGCCGCTCGCGGCGACGCCAAGACGCTGCTCCCGGCGGGTCTGACCCGTCCCGCGCACTGGTAGCTCAGGACTGGTTCGTCCGCAGCAGGTGCGTCACCGGAGTCATCAGCAGCGAGATGACGGTGATGGCCAGCGCAACGGCGGTCAGCGCGCCACCCTGTCCCCACGAGGTGCCTGCGGCGGTGAGGTACGCCGTACCGACCGTTGCTGCACCTAGTGCCAGACAGGTCTGCTGTGTGGTGAGCAGGATGCCGCTGCCCATGCCTGCTTGCGTCGAAGGAACCTGGCCGACCACGCTGCCGATCAGCGGGACCATTACGAGTCCGGAGCCCAGACCGGTCACCAGAAGCGGTGCACCGATGGTGACTGGGGTGACGTGCGGCCACAGGGTCAGCGCCACAACAGCGAGAATGGCGTAGCCGACGGCCTGGACGATCCAGCCACGCAGAATGAGTCCGGAGCCGTAGCGCTGCTGCAGCCGCGGTCCGTAGATCGAGGTGATCAGAAAGCCGATTGCCATCGGCAACAGGCTCAGTCCGCCTTCCAGTGGGGACATGTCGGCTTCGCCCTGTGTTGCCAGTGCGAAGCAGAACATGAACCCACCGAAGGTGGTGAAGAAACCCACCGCCAGGAGTAGACCGATCCGCATCGCACGCAGACGCAGTACGGTCGGTGGGATCAGTGGGGCCTGTCCGGAACGCTCGGCGCGGTGTTGGTGCGCGCCGAGTAGCGCTGTCGCCGGAATGACCGCAGCCAGGCAGAGCCAGGTCCACAGTGGCCAGCCGAGCGGCCTACCTTCGGTGAGCGGCAGGAGCAGCAGTACCAGCGTCAATGCGAGCAGTGCGGCGCCGACGAGGTCGACGCGGTGCGACTGCTCCGCTCTGCTGTCCGGGAGCACCTTCGCGGCCGTGGCGATCGCGAGGACGCCCAGCGGGACGAAGATGAGGAACACTGCGCGCCAGCCGAGGCCGAAGACGTTCGCCTCGATCAGGATGCCGCCGAGGATCTGTCCGAGGGCCGCGGCGATGCCGTTGGCGACGCCGAACATCGCCATCCCGCGGGCCCGGTGTTCGCCGGCGAGCAGGCTGGTGATCGACGCCAGGACCTGCGGGGTGATCGCGGCGCCCGAGATGCCCTGCACGATGCGGGCGGCCAGCAGGACGCCGATGGTCGGTGCGACCGCACAGATCAGCGCTGCGGCGGTGAAGCCGCTGAGCCCGAGCAGGAACAGGCGCCGGCGGCCGAAGCTGTCGCCCAGCCGGCCGCCGACCACCAGCAGCGTGGCCAGCGCGATGCCGTAGGCGCCGACCACGAGCTGCAGCTGACCCGCGTCGGCGCGCAGGTCGGCGGCGAGCGCGGGCAAGGACACGTTCACCATGAAGAACGAGAGCATCGGCAGCAGCGAGCCGAAGAGCAGGCTGATGAGGGCCACCGCGCCCAGGCCGAGCTGCGCGGGGGAAGCGACCGGGGACGCGACCGGGGTTGTGGTGGCTTGGAGCTGATCTGTCATGCGCCCAGCCTCACCGAACTGCGAGCCTGGTGGTGAGAGCCTGGTGATCCTATTACTGACACTACCTGGCACCCGGTTGTGCGCCCGGTCATGATGGAACCATGACGACTGCCCCAGCCGCCACCGATGTGACCGGCGGCACCCAGGAAGTGGCTCGGCGGCGAGAGCTCGGGGTCTTCCTGCGCAGCCGCCGGGAGCGGATCCGCCCCGACGAGGTCGGGTTCGCGCCGGGCGGCCGCCGCCGTACGCCGGGACTGCGCCGCGAGGAGGTTGCGCTGCTCGCCGGCGTCGGCGTGACCTGGTACACGTGGCTCGAGCAGGGCCGCGACATCAACGTGTCCGCGCAGGTGCTGGATGCGATCGCGACCGCGCTGAAGTTCGACCGGTTGGAGCGCAGTCACCTGTTCCGGCTGGCCGGGCTGCGGGTCGGGCCGACGCAGGGTGCCTGCTCGGCCTTGCCGCCTTCGGTGCAGCGCACGCTCGACGCGCTGACGCCGTACCCCGCGGTGGTGCTCAACGAGCGGTACGACATCCTCGCGTTCAACGCGGCGTACTGCCGGGTGGTCCTCGATCTCGAGCAGGTGCCGATCGAGGAACGCAACATGCTCTGGCTGAACTTCGTCTGCGACCAGTGGCGGTGCAACTTCCTCGACGGGCAGTCGACCAAACACCAGTTGGTCGCGGCCTTCCGGACGGCGTCGGCCGACCATCTCGGCGACAGCCTCTGGCAGGAACTGATCCGGGGCCTGCTGAGCAGCTCGCCGGAGTTCGCCGAGCTCTGGGAGCGGTACGACGTCGCGCAGCCGAGCATCCGGACGAAGATGATCGAGGTCGACGGGTACGGTCTGCTGAAGATCGAGCCGTTGAACCTGTGGCTGTCGCAGCTCGGGCCGTTCCGGGCCACCGTCTACACGCCGTTCGACGAGGAGAGCGCGGCCAAACTCGAGCGGATCGTCGCCGCCCAGGCCTGACGGGCCCCGGTCGGACGGACTCCTCGCCGGCAGGCCCCGGCCGCCGGGCAGGACGGCCGGGGAGCTTCGGTCGGGCGTCAGCGGTTGCGGATGTGGTCGCGCACCCAGACGCCGGCCGGTTTCAGCATCGCCGTACCGGCGAAGTCGTTGCCGTTGCAGGTGCCTTGTTTGAAGACCGCGCCGGAGCGGAAGTCGTCGGAGAAGTTCCAGTTCGTCCAGCCGATCTGCTTGCTCGCCAGGAAGTCCAGGTACTTCTGTGACCAGGTGAAGTCGTTGCCGCCGTCACCGGTGTACGTCTGCGTGCCGAACTCGGTCACGAACAACGGGATCCGGTCCGCGGCGCGGGCCAGGGCGTCGAAGTACTCCTGTTTGTGCGACGCCGCGTAGAAGTGGAACGTGTACATCAGATTCGACGCGTTCACCGGGTTGTTGATGATGTCGGCCTCGCTGCGTCCGTCGGAGACCCCGAGCGACGCCCAGCCGTGGGTGCCGACGAAGATCACGCTGTCGGGGTCCTTGGCGCGGATCACCGGCACCATCTGCTCGGCGTAGGACTTGATTCCGCTCCAACTGACGCCGTTCGGCTCGTTGGCGATGTCGTAGATGATGTTGTTCTTGTTCTGGTGCCGCTCGGCGATCTCGGTGAAGAACTGCTTGGCGAGGGTAAGGTTCGCGTTCGGGTCGCCGGGGTCGAGTTGGTGCCAGTCGACGAGCGCGTAGAGGCCGCGCCTGGTCGCCTCTTCGATGAGGTTGTTCACCAGGTTGGTGAACCGCGCCGGGTCGGTTTCGTAGCCGCCCTCCTGCACGTACAGCGAGATGCGCAGGATGTCGGCCTTCCAGTCGTTGGCCAGCGCGTCGAGGGAGGCGGTCTTGAGGCAGTGGGCGTACCACTGCAGGCCGTGCGTGCTCATGCCGCGGAGCTGAACGGGCTCGTTGCGTTCGTTGCACAGCTTGGTGCCGCAGACGTGCAGTTGGCCGTTGCGGCCGACCGGGGTGTCAGCGGCTGGATCGCTGGTCGAGGCGGGGGTCGTCTGAAGCGGGAGGAGGGCGGAGGCGGCCAGCAGGGCGCCGGCCAGGAGCGAGTGGAGCATGAGGTCCTCCGAGGGGGCGTCGGGGAGGATGAATAGGAAGGTTTCCTAATAGTCTCGCGAAGGTAGCCGCAGACGCGAAGCGCTGTCAACTGGTTGCACCAAGTGATCAACCGCCAAGGCCTACGCCGAGGCTGGTCACGGGGCGCGGAGTGCCATGAGTCAGGCGGTGTCGCGGTCGGGCCAGGCGGTTTTGAGGGTGGCCAGCGTGACGCTGATCGCGGGGCGGCGGGAGGTCGTGGTGCGCCAGACGGCGTACAGGCGGCGGCTCGGCGCCGGTTGCAGCGGTACGGCGACCACGCCGTCGGGCAGCGGTCCGCGGCCGAGGCGGGGGAGCAGGCCGATGCCGATCCCGCGGGCGAGGATTGCGAGCTGGGTCTGGTACTCCGCGACCGAGTACGCCACCTCGGGTTCGACGCCGGCGCGCCGCATCGTCCGAATCAGCCATTCGTGGCAGATCGACCCGACGGGCTGGCAGATCCACCGCTCACCGACCAGGTCCTCGGCGCGGACGAACTCCTTGCCGGCCAGCCGATGCGTCGCCGGCACCAGGACGTCGGCCGGGTCGTTGCCGAGCTTGACCCGTGACAACCCCTCGGGCAGCGCGAGCGGCGTGTTGTGCCAGTCGTGGACGATCGCGATGTCGATCTCACCGCGGTTCACCGCGGTCACCGCCTCGAACGGATCCGTCTCCAGGACCCGCACATCCAGCTGCGGCTGGTCGTCGATCAGCCGGGAGAGTACCGGCGGCAGCAACCCGCGCGTCGCGGTCGGAAAGGCGGCGATGCTGAGCGTCCCGATCGCCTGACCGCGTTGCTCCTCCAGCGTCAGCTCGGCGTCCTCGAGCAGCTCGAGGACGCGTGCCGCGGTCGACGCCAACTGGTGCGCCGCATCCGTCAGCACGATGCCGCGACCTTGGCGCTCCACCAAGGTCGTCTTGGTCTCGCGCTCCAGTTTCGCCAGCTGCTGTGAAACCGCGGACGGTGTGTAACCGAGCACTTCGGCGGCGCGGTTCACCGAGCCGTACAGCGCGACGGCGTGCAGCGCGCGCAGGCGCCCGATATCGATCATGAAGCACTCCTATATCGATCGCGGTAGAAATCAGTGCTGGTCCTTAAGTGTACGCGCACCGAGACTGGACGGCATGAAGCCTCGTGACCTGATCCTCGCCCTCGCCGCTGTCGTTGTCTGGGGCATCAATTTCGTGGTGATCGAGGTCGGCCTGGAAGGCGTTCCGCCGCTGCTGCTGTCCGCGCTGCGGTTCTTCTTCGCCGCCGTCCCCGCGATCTTCGTGCTCGGCAGGCCACGGGTCGCCTGGCGGTACGTCGCCGGCGTCGCGCTCGCGTTGTGTGTGACGAAATTCGGGTTGTTGTTCATCGCGATGGATCACGGCGTACCGGCCGGGCTCGCGTCCCTCGTCCTGCAGTGCCAGGTGATCTTCACGGTCCTGTTCGCGATCGTGGCGCTGCGCGAACGGCCGCGGCCCGCGCAGGTCATCGGCATCGTCGTCGCCTGCGCCGGTATCGTCCTGATCGTCCTCGACCGCGCACTGTCCGCCCCGCTCGGCGCGCTCGCCTTGGTGATCGTCGCGGGCGCGGCCTGGGGCGTGTCGAACACCATCACCCGGTACGCGAAGCCGCCGGACACGCTGCGCTTCATGATCTGGGTCAGCGCGTTCGCCGTCGTACCGCTGCTGGTCCTGTCGCTGCTCACCGAAGGCGCGCGTACGGATCTCGACGCGCTCCGCACGATCGACCTGAGTGGGGTCGGCGCGATCGCGTTCCTCGCCTTCGCGGCCACGCTCTTCGGGTTCGGCGTCTGGGGTTACCTGCTCCGCCAGTACGACGCCAGCACGGTCGCGCCGTTCTCGCTGCTGGTGCCTGTGGTCGGTATGACCGCGGCGTGGATCCTGCGGGGCGAGGCGGTCGGCGTGCAGCAGGGAATCGCGGCGCTGCTGATCATCGGCGGCATGGCCTGCACGATCATCCGGCGCCGCACCCCGGAGCCTGCGCGTTCCGCCGTACGGGCAGGCTCCGGTGAGCTGGTCGAGTCAGGAGTTGGTGACGGCCAGCGGCGGCATCTGCCAGCCGCTGGCGAGTGACGACGGGTACGCCGGTGCGCCGCCGGCGAAGTACTCGCAGAACTTCATGATCAGCGGATCCCAGCGCAGCGGGTCGATGTAACGGTCGTTGCTCATCAGCAGGTCCTCGCGGATCCGTACCCGCTCGACCCTCATCTCCAGCGCGCACAGATGCGAACCCGGTCCGCCGATGTCGGTGATCGACGCGATGTGACCTTCTAGGTTGATCGGGCTCTCGAGAACGGAATCCGGGCCGGACAGTTCGCTCGGTTCGCGGGTCAGCCCGCCGGCCGCGAACTTGTCCGGCTCGTACCGGTACCCGCGGGCGCGCTTGGAGTCGGACATCTCCTCCGATCCGGTCAGCAGCGCGATCCGGTCGAGCGCGGCCACCATTGCCGGGTCGACCAGGTTCAGGACGAGTTCCGGTCGTTCGCTCAGGTTCTTGGCGGTCTGCGAGCTCGTCCCCATCCCGAGCATCGCGGTGTAGCCGAGCCACCACGCCGACGACATCGGGGCGAGATTCGTACTGCCGTCTGCGTTGAACGAGCTGATCAGGACAACGGGCGTACCGAAGTACAGCACCTTGGGTTCGACTGTGCGCTTCATGACGATGGAACGCGGCGGCGCCAGGATGTGTGAGTTACTCGTACGGGTTGGCCGGGGCGGTGACGGGTTCGACGGTCTCGACGGTCAGCGCGGCGACGTCGCCGTCGGCCCGTCGGGTCGGCTCAGCCCACTCGCCGGTCACGGTCACCCACTGGTTCTTCGGCGGCGCGGCGTGGCCGCGGGCCTCGACCATGAACGCCGTACCGTCCGCGACGCAGCAGGTCATGCCGATGCGGGTCACGTACCAGACGCCGTTCTGCGCCGGAGTCACGAATCCAGTCAGCTGGAAGGACCGGCCCTGCATCGAGTCCTTCTCCCACACGGCCCAGACGGCGTAGTCCCGGACCGCGATCGGCCGCGGGCCGGCCGATTCCTCGGAGTCCCAGTACGAATCGCCTTGCGGAGCGACCGGCTTCGCGGCGACCGGTGACTGGCGTTGTGCCGCGTCGGCACCGAGCGCGGGCGGGTCGACGACGAGCAGCGCGAACACCGGGACCAGCATCAGCCAGGCGGCGCGCGGCAGACCGTGGTCGTGGGCGGCGCGCGTCCGGACCAGGACGTCGGCCACCGCCAGCGCGATCAGGATCAGTCCCGCGCCGAGCAGCATCCACCGCATCCCGGGCTTCACATACCGCAGATACGTCCCGGAGATCGCGAGCTGCATCAACGCGGCCCCGACGAACACGATCACCAACCCGGCGACATTGCGCTTCACAGCAACCACCATCCGACGAGCAGACTGGCCCCGATCGCCACCGCGAAAGTGGCCGGCGCGAACCGTACGGCGAACCGCGGGCCGAACGTACCGGCCTGCAACGCGATCAGCTTCACGTCGACGATCGGCCCGACCACCATGAACGCGAGCCGCGCCGTCAGCGAGAACTGGGTCAGACCGGCCGCGACGAACGCGTCCGCCTCGGAGCAGATTGCGAGTACGACGGCCAGCAGACCGAGGATCAGGACCGAGAGCAGGAGGTTGCCCGCGACGTGGTCGAGCCAGGCGCGCGGTACGACGACATTCAACGTGGCAGCTGCCGCGGCGCCGATGACCAGGAAGCCGCCCGCGTGGAGGAAGTCGTGCAGCATCGCGGACCGGAACACGTCGAACTTGCCGCCGTCATGAGCATGCCGATCTGTCGGCGTTCGCAGCCACGACCCGCCCTTGCCGGTCAGCAACCACAGCCAGCCGAGGATCATCGACACGGCGAGCGAAGCCAGCGCGCGGGCGACCACCACCTTCGGCTGTCCCGGGAACGCCACGGCCGTCGAGGCCAGGACGACCGGGTTGATCGCCGGTGCCGACAACAGGAACGCGAGCGCCGCAGCGGGCGTCACGCCTCGGCTCATCAGCGCGGCCGACACCGGGACGGACGCGCACTCGCATCCGGGAAGGACAACGCCTGACGCGCTGGCCACCGGTACGGCGAGGAGGGGCCGCTTCGGGAGTGCTTTGGCGAAGAACGACGCCGGGACGAACGCGGTGAGGGCGGCCGACAGCAGTACGCCGAGCACCAGGAACGGCATCGCCTGCACCGTCACACCGACGAACATCGTCGCCCAGGTCCGGATTCCGTCCCCGGTGAACCACGTGGTGAACAACCGCCGCCCGAACAACGCCAGCCCCACCAGCAGCACCAACGTCGCCGTGAACGCCACCGACGCCCCTTGCCCTGGAGAACCTGCCTCCTGCGTGTCGGGCGGCTTGGTGTCGCGTGCGGCCGTGGTCATGGCGGCATGGTGGCAGAACTGCACTGGAAATGAAAATCACCGTCAGATGTCAGTGCATCTCCAGGCCATCACAATCCGTGCCGACTCGCCCGCGGCACGCTCTACGCCCGCGCCGCCACGCGATTGTGATGGCCTGAGGATCCGGGCGTGGCACTGTGGAGGGTATGGATGCCGACGTGGTGCGCGCAGTCAACGATCTGACCACCCGCTGGGCCCGGACGCTCACGGCCGACAAGCCGGGGGAGAACACGGTCGTGGCCGGGCTCGGTCTCTGGCCGTTGCTGGCGATGCTGGCAACCGGTGCCGACGAGCCAGGGCGTACCGAACTGGCTGCGGCCGCGGGGGTGGACCCGGCGACCGGGGCGACCGACGCGATCCGGCTCGTCGAGACCATCGAACAGTCAGCGGATCTGCAGGCCGCGCTCGGAGTGTGGATCAGCGAGGAACTCAAGCTCGCCGAGACGTTCGACTCCGTCCTGCCCGCGCCGCTCGTCGGGCTGCTGACCGGCAACGTGGCCGTGGACAAGGCGAAGCTCGATGCCTGGGCCGCGGAACACACCGACGACCTGATCCGCGAGCTGCCGCTCGACCTGGACAGCGACGTGATGCTCGTGCTGGCGTCGGCGCTGCTGCTGCGGACCACGTGGACCCAACCGTTCACCGAACAGGTTCGCCGCATCGCCTACGGTCCCTGGTCCGGATCCT
The DNA here is from genome assembly GCF_040649595.1 of Kribbella sp. NPDC048915. Lineage (NCBI taxonomy): Bacteria > Bacillati > Actinomycetota > Actinomycetes > Propionibacteriales > Kribbellaceae > Kribbella > Kribbella sp. NPDC048915. The sequence goes on from NZ_JBEZFT010000024.1 coordinate 81,096, forward strand.
GGCATTGGCTGGAGCGTGTGGACAGCGACCTCGACGCGGTACGCCGACACGGCGAACTCACCGTGGTCACGGTCCGCGGTGCGGCGGATGTCGACGTACTGCTCGGGATCGGTGACGACGCGCTGCCCGCGCTGCTCGACGCGGCATCCCACCCGGACGACGGCGTACCGGGGTCGCAGTTGATCGACGAGGCCAACCCCGGGCCCGGGTTGTCGATCGGGGAGACCACGTCCGCGCGGCCGGACCTGAAGGTGTCGCTGCCCTCGTTCAGTATCGAGGTCGAGCACGATTTGCTGGCGTACCGGGAGCTGTTCGGGTTGACCGCGGTCACGTCGGACCCTGGGGAGCACGGGCATTTCAGCGCGCTCAGTCCGACGCCGCTGCGGCTCGGTCAGGCGAGGCAGAAGGTGCTGGCGCGGTTCTTCGCGACCGGGTTCGAGGCCGCGGCAGTGACTGCGATGGCGATGACGCGCGCCGCGATGATCACCCGGAAGCAGCGCCGACTCGAGGTCACGTTGGACCGGCCGTTCGCGTTCGTCGCCGTACTGCGGGACTCGCGGCTGCCGATCGTCGCAGGCTGGGTCGAGCGGCCTACCGAACCGGGAGCGTGAACAGCCGGTTGAGCAGCGCGGACGCCTCGTCGACGCCCGCGCGATCACCCGTCAGCAGCAGGTCGAACAGCAGACCGCGGGATGCCGCCAGGCCGAGACGCGCGTACGCCGGTGCCTGTTCGGGCGGAATGCCGGCGCGCACGCACAACTCGATCAACGGCGGCAACCAGACGTTGATCAGGTCGGCCTTGAGGGACTCGGTGTACGGCAGGTCCTGCATGGCGTGGGCGCTGAGCTCGAAGAACAGCGGGCCGTAGACCAGCGCGGCCTCGGTGACCCGCCGCCAGAACTCCTCCGCCGCTTCGGCGATCGGGAGGTCCACCAGGCTGGCCAGAAGGTCGCGTTGCTGTTGCTCGACCGATCGGACCACCTCGGCGAGCAGACCCTCGCGGGAACCGAAGTGGTAGATCAGCATCCGGTGGCTGGTACCGATCGCGGCCGCGATACCGCGCAGACTCGCGTCCCCGATCCCGTGCTTCGCGAAATGCTCGATCGCGTCATCCAGCAGGCTTGCTCGACTCACTGAGTTCCTTCAACTTGGCGATCTCGGTCGCGATGTAGTCCCGGGTCAGCTTGGCGTACAGGCGGCCGAACAGCCGGCCGAGCGGGCCTTCCTGGACGATCGTCGCGGTCACCAGCGTGCCCTCCGGCGTACTGACCACGCGGTGGCCGCCGGTGGTCTTGATGCCGGGGGCCTTCGACACCCATTCGAAGTACTCGCCGTCCTTGAACTCGGTCACCTCCCAGACGGCGACCGGGAGCTTGGGCTGGCGGATCCGGGTGCGGGCACCGACGCGGAGCGGGCCGGCGTCCAGTCGCTCGACGGAATCGACGGTCGGCGTCCACTCGGGCCACCGCTCGACGTCGCTGAAAACCTGCCAGACCCGCTCGGCGGGAGCCTGGATCGTACTGGAGTGATCGAAGCGCATGTACCAAACGGTACACGGATCTGCAGCACTCACCAACTGGCTTGCCGAGCGTCGATCGCCGGCAGACTGAGCGTGAGCAGTCGGTAAAACCCGGCCCTTGGTGAGTGGTGGGGGTCCGCCCTGCGGGTAGGGTCTTGGGCCATGGCTGACCAGAACGCTCCCCACAACGCCCCACAGAACGTGGAGAACGAGCAGGATCCGGGCGCGAACACCCAGATGTTCCGGGCCTTCGTCAACGAGGGCCGGGCCGAGACCACGGCCGAACCCAAGGTCAACGGCCGCACGCTCGCGATCGTCGGCGGCGCGGTCCTGCTGATCGCGATCATCGCGGCGATCGCCGTCCTCTGAGTTGAACCTCACCGTCGCGGTCGTCACGGTCTTCACCGACCCGGACGGCCGGTTCGGCAACCCCCTGGGCATCGTCGACGGGCGGCTCGTCCCGCCTGCTGACCGGCAACGGATCGCGGCCGAACTCGGCTACAGCGAGACCGTGTACGTCGACGACGCCGCGACGGGCACGCTTCGCATCTACACCCCGACGCGCGAGATGTCGTTCGCCGGCCACCCCACCGTGGGCGCTGCGGCCTGGTTGCACGCGAACGGCCACCCGGTCGACACCCTGCACGTCCCCGCCGGTCCCGTCCCCGTCACCCGCGCCGGCGACCTCTTCGCCGTTCGCGCCGACGCCACGTGGGGCAGCAACTGGGAGTGGCGCGAACTCCCGTCTCCCGCGGACGTCCTGGCCGCGGACCCCACGTCGTACACCGCCGGCCACACCTTCGTCTGGTCCTGGCAGGACGAGCCTCGCGGCATCGTCCGAGCCCGAGCCTTCGCCCCCGCCATGGGCATCACCGAAGACGAGGCCACGGGCTCCGCAGTCACCCAACTGACGGCGCGACTCGCCCGCGACCTCCTGGTCGTCCAAGGCGCCGGCTCCCACCTCCACACCACCTGGCACCCCCCAACCGAAGCCACCGTTGGCGGGTACGTGTTTCCTGCGCCTTCACGCGCCGTCGAGATCTGATCGGCGGCTCGTATCCGTTGACGGGTGGGGCTGGGCGGATGGAGCATGGGGGCTCAGCTACTTGGGGAGGTTGCTGTGGCGGAGGTTGTCAGGGCTGCGCTCGTTCAGACCTCGTGGACGGGTGACAAGGAGTCCATGATCAAGGCGCACGAGGAGTACGCGCGGCAGGCCGCTGGGCAGGGAGCGAAGGTGATCTGCTTCCAGGAGCTGTTCTACGGGCCGTACTTCTGCCAGAAACAGGACGCCGAGTACTACGAGTACGCCGAGTCCGTCCCGGGCCCGACCACCGAGCGTTTCGCGGCACTGGCCAAGGAACTCGGCATGGTGATGGTGCTGCCGGTGTACGAGCAGGAGCAGCCGGGCGTGCTGTACAACACCGCGGCGGTCATCGATGCCGACGGCACCTATCTCGGGAAGTACCGGAAGACGCACATCCCACAGGTGAAGGGGTTCTGGGAGAAGTTCTACTTCCGCCCGGGCAACCTCGGGTACCCGATCTTCGACACCGCGGTCGGCCGGATCGGCGTGTACATCTGCTACGACCGGCACTTCCCGGAGGGCTGGCGGGCGCTCGGGCTGGCCGGCGCGAAGATCGTCTTCAACCCGTCCGCGACCAGCCGTGGCCTGTCGGCGTACCTGTGGAAGCTGGAGCAGCCCGCGTCCGCGGTCGCGAACGAGTACTTCGTCGGCGCGATCAACCGGGTCGGGATCGAGTCCGAGTTCGGCGACAACGACTTCTACGGGACGTCGTACTTCGTCGACCCGGAGGGGAAGTTCGTCGGGGACGTCGGGCATGATCACGATCCGGAACTGATCGTCCGCGATCTGGACCTGAGCCTGCTGGACACGGTGCGCGACCGCTGGCAGTTCTACCGCGACCGCCGCCCCGATGCGTACGGAGACCTGACGAAACCGTAGAGGGGACCGCGGATGTCGATGCTCGTCAAAGGTGGAACCGTCGTCGGACCGACCGGGACCCGGGCCGCGGACGTGCTGGTCGAGGGCGAGAAGATCGTTGCGGTGCTGGATCCGGCGTTCAGCCCGACGATCACCGTCGACGAGGTGGTCGATGCCTCGGGCAAGTACGTGATCCCGGGCGGGATCGACGCGCACACGCACATGGAACTGCCGTTCGGCGGAACGGCGGCCAGCGACACGTTCGACACCGGCACCCGCGCGGCGGCGTACGGCGGGACCACGACGATCATCGATTTCGCCGTGCAGCGTACCGGCGAGGTCGTGCAGGACGGGCTCGCGGCGTGGCACGCGAAGGCCGACGGCGAATGCCACATCGACTACGCGTTCCACATGATCCTCGGCGGGGTCGACGCCGACGCGCTGAAGGCCATGGACCAGCTCGTCACCGACGAGGGGATCACGAGTTTCAAGCTGTTCATGGCCTACCCGGGTGTCTTCTACTCCGACGACGGGCAGATCCTGCGCGCGATGCAGACCGCGCGGGAGAACGGCGCGATGATCATGATGCACGCCGAGAACGGGATCGCGATCGACGTGCTGATCCAGCAGGCGCTGGAACGCGGCGAAACCGACCCGATCCACCACGGCATCACCCGCCCGGCCGCGCTCGAGGCGGAGGCGACCAACCGCGCGATCGCGCTCGCCGAGGTCGCTCAGGACTGCCCGCTGTACATCGTGCACCTGTCGGCAAGTCAGGCGCTCGAACACGTAGCGGCCGCGCGCGACAACGGGCGGAACGTGTTCGCCGAGACCTGCCCGCAGTACCTGTATCTGACGCTCGAGGACCAACTCGGCGCCCCCGGGTTCGAGGGCGCGAAGTGGGTCTGCTCGACACCCCTGCGCAGCAAGCACGAATCACACCAGCGTGACCTGTGGAAGGGCTTGCGCAACAACGACCTGGCGATCGTGTCGACCGACCACTGCCCGTTCTGCCTGAAGGATCAGAAGGAGCTCGGCCTCGGCGACTTCTCCAAGATCCCGAACGGGATCGGCGGCGTCGAACACCGCGTCGACCTGATCTACCAAGGTGTTGCCGACGGCAAGCTTTCGCTGGAGCGCTGGGTGGAGACGATCGCGACGACGCCGGCCCGGATGTTCGGGCTGTACCCGCAGAAGGGCATCGTGCAGCCGGGATCGGATGCCGACCTGGTGATCTACGACCCGAACGGTACGACGCGGATCGGTGTCGAGACCCACCACATGAACATGGACTACTCGGCGTACGAAGGCGTCGAGATCAAGGGTCGCGTGGCCACGGTGCTCTCGCGCGGCGAAGTGGTCGTGGCCGATGGCAACTACCACGGTCGCAAAGGTCGCGGGAAGTTCCTCAAGCGCGGCCTGTCGTCGTACCTGATGTAAAGGGGGAAGCGTGGACTTCGGTGTGGTGTTCCAGTGTGATCCGCCCGCGTCCACGGTCGTGGAGCTGGCGCGGAAGGCCGAGGACGCCGGGTTCGGGTACGTGTGGACGTTCGACTCGCATCTGCTCTGGCAGGAGCCGTTCGTGATCTACAGCCAGATCCTCGCGTCGACGCGGCGGGTGGTCGTCGGGCCGATGGTGACGAACCCCGGGACTCGGGACTGGACCGTGATCGCGTCCCAGTTCGCCACGCTGAACGAGATGTTCGGCAACCGCACGATCTGCGGGATCGGGCGCGGCGACTCGGCGTTGCGCACCCTCGGCGCGCGACCCGGAACGATCGACGAGATGAAGCAGTGCGTCCAGGTGGTGCGCTCACTCGCCCGCGGCGAGACCGTGACGTATCGCGGCCGGGAGCTCAAGTTCGCGTGGGTGGAGGACGGCGCGCTCGACGTGTGGGTGGCGGCGTACGGCCCGAAGGCGCTGGCCGCGACCGGCGAGGTCGGCGACGGGTACATCCTGCAGCTGGCCGATCCGGACATCGCGGCCTGGATGATCGGCGCCGTACGGCGTTCCGCCGAGCAGGCCGGCCGTGACCCGATGGCGATCAAGTTCTGTGTGGCCGCCCCGGCGTACGTGGGTGACGACCTACCGCATCAGCGTGAGCAGACGCGCTGGTTCGGCGGGATGGTCGGCAACCATGTCGCGGACATCGTCGCGCGATACGGCACGTCGGGCGTCGTACCGCGTGCGCTGACCGACTACATCGAGGGCCGGAAGGGGTACGACTACGCCGAGCACGGGCGGGCCGGGAACACCCACACCGACTTCGTGCCCGACGAGGTGGTCGACCGCTTCTGCATCCTCGGCCCGGTGGAGAACCACCTGAGCCGGCTGGCCGAGCTGAAGGAGCTCGGCATCGACCAGTTCGCGCTGTACCTGCAGCACGACGCCAAGGAGGAGACGCTGGCGGCGTACGGCAAGGACATCATCCCGGCGGTCACATCCGCGCCTTGAGTACGTCGACCTCGCAGCCGGGGGCGAACGGGTCGAAGCCGTGCTCGGCCAGCCAGCGCGTGGCGAGCAGGCTGCGGATCGACCACCAGCCGCGGATCGCGTCCACGTCGACGTCGGTGCCGTAGCCGACCAGGAGTTCGTCGAGGTGGGCCTCGTGGCCGAGGGTGAACACGGCCAGGTCGTTCATCGGGTCGCCCTGACCCGCCTCGGACCAGTCGATGATGCCGGTGACCTCGTCGTTCACCAGGAAGATGTGCGCGATCTGCAGGTCGCCGTGGGTGAACTTCGGCGTCCACGGCCGGAGCGCGGCCTCCGCGACCTCGCGGTTGCGGGCGACCAGATCGGCCGGCAGTACGTCGTTCTTCACCAACAGCTCGCACTCGCGCTCCAGGTCGGCGCGCAACGTGTCAGCACTCTTGCCGGCCGCCCCGACACGGGTCGGCAGCGGTGCGTCGTGCAGCTTCCGGATCGCGGCACCGGCCGCGGCCCACCCCGCCGGCGAACCGGTCGCCGGACCGCCGAGCACTCCGAGCGTCTCCCCGGGTACGGCGGCGATCGCGAGCGCGGGCGGGTGGTGCCACAGCACCTCCGGGGTCGGGACGGGGGCGGCGCCCATCGCCTCGACCTCGACCTCGAGGCGCGCCTGGTCGGCGTCCACCTTCACGAACACGTCACCGACCCGCAGCGTCGTACGCTCCGAGTGGGCGACGACCACCTCGACCTCGTCCATGGATGCTCAGTATCCCGGCGACGGCCGCCGCCGTCGCCGGGTTTTCCGGCTCTTGTGTGACCGATCCGCGGGCGCGTCTGGGTGACCGAGTCGGCGCCCGCGCTGTACGACCGCGCTGTACGACCGCGCTGTACGACCGCGCTGTACGACCG
>NZ_JBEZFT010000025.1:0-85604 GCF_040649595.1 Kribbella sp. NPDC048915
TCGGCAACCCGAACCCACCGCCGGCCGAACCCTCGGACGGGCGGCCGCGGGAGCCGCGCTGAGCCTGGGCTTCAGTCACAAGCGCCCGTTGTGCAGAGCCTGGGCTTCAGAGTGGGCGGAGGTCGGTGCCCGGGACCCAGCTGATCTTGCCCTCCTTGTCCCGAAACCGGCCGAGCCAGACGCCGTTGTCGCGGATCCAGACGTCCAGCTCGCCGGTCGCCCAGGTCGCCCGCTGCACGGGCTGGGCGGGGTCGACGTGCCGGACGGCGTCCGCCGCCCGAGGACCGTGGGCGTCGTACTGCACGTCGAGATCGGCGGCGAGCTCGCGAGCCTGCCCCTCGTCGCCGATCTACCGGCGCAGATGACTTATTCCAACTGTGTCGTATTCCCTGATTGGATGGGCTCGTCGCCGGGGTGCGGCTGGGGTCGGTGCTCTGCTGCGTCGGTGCCAACCCAAGGTGAGCGGAGCACCAGGTTCACGGGCCTGCTCATCTCTCGCGAGCTCGGGCGTGCTGCAGCTACCACCGTCGATCGTGAAGAGTCCCTAAACGGCGCTATGTCGTTTCAGGATGCGCATGGCGTCACGTCGCATCTCAGCATCAGGGTGCTCAAGCGCGACACGCTGAAACATGTCTTCATCACCAGCCTTCCATGCCTTGCTGATGACGCGCATAGCGCCGAGAAGTCGATTGTCGCTCCAGTTGCCGAGATCTGCTTGGAGCAGGCCTCGTGCGAAGTCCGCCACCCGCGGGTCTTTGATCTTCTCAGCAGCGAGCGACCAATACGCACGGAAGTCTTCCGCATATTCTCCTTCGGCTGTGAATTCGGCCTCGTCCCACATCTCAAGAACGAATTCAGCGTCCGCCTCCCGTGCTCCGTACGCGAACGCCTGTGGAGCTTCGCGAGCCAAGTCACGGGAGGCGATCCCGCGGTCCCCGGCGCGCCAGGACGACACGCTCTGTCGCGCCATCTCCTCAACCAACCCATGCACTGCCTTCCGGTGATACGACCCACGTAATGCGCCGATGAGTGCGACCAGAACCATCGGGTCCGGGCGTGAATTGACCACCTGCTGGCAGCGTTCAAGCATCGGTTCATCCGCGGTCACAACACGGTCGTCGCCGAAGTGCTCCCCCTCATCGAGGTCGACTCCCAGCGCAACTGCGAGTGAACGCTCTGCAGTCGTATAGAGAAGTTCATGCTGACTAATAGGAGGCTCCTTGAAGGTGAATCGCCTGTCACAGGCCGTTTACCGAACTGAATAGCGTATTAGTTTGATATCCCCTCGTCTGATCGCGTCCTTCAACGGGCCACTCAGGCGGACGCCCCAGTTGACTTTCAGTTCGAACACGCGGCCATTGTTGCGCGCCCATTGCGCCATTGCCCTGAGTTGCCGAGTGTACGAGAGCTTGCGTCCAACCCTATAATGCTTGACTTCTCCGATAACTCCAGGGCGCCTGTAGTCCGGAACGTAGTACTTCTTGCCTACCCAGATGCGCTTCGTGTTCTGGGTGACCCGGGCAGACGCCATGCCCTTCTTGCCTTTGGCCTGGATCCGCTTGCTGCGGTTGCTCTTCTCGAGCCGGTCCATGACGTTGTTGTGGTGGCGGAGGCTGTAGCGGTAGCCGCCGGATGCCGTCGGTATGCCGGCTCGGGTGGCAGGCTGCCTGGGAGCCATGTCTGACCGTCGGCTCGAGTATCCGCCGTAGTCGACTCCGCGAGAGCGACCGAGCCGATCGCGGTGGAGCATTCGCCCGTCGAGGTCGAATTGGTTGATCGGGTCGGTGGGGTAGGTGTAGTCGTTGGTGTTGCCGCCGGGGATCGGATCCGTGGACGTGAACAGGCCTGTCGCGGAGTTGTAGAGGCGGGCGCCCATGAGGAGCAGGTCGGTGCCGGAGGTAGCGCGCTGGTGTGCGCCGAGCCAGCCATACTGGACTGGGCCTGTGGAGACGTTGTTGGTCGGCGCGGGCGTTCCGTATTCGTCGTAGTTGTTCCAGCCGCTGATGGCTGTCGCGGTCGTGGCCGATCCAGTTAGGTCGGCCGTTGTGACGACGTCGCCGTGTTCGTTGGCGATGGTCAGCTGGCCGGCGCCAGTCTGATCAACGGTGAGGGAGAGATCTCCTCCGACGAGTTCGGTGTACCGGCGTGTTGCGGATCCTTGTGTGACCCAGGTGGGGTTGTCGGAGGCGTCGGTGTAGTGCCGGGTGAGTACGACGGATCCGCCGCTGGTGGTCGTGGTTTCGGTCGCGCGGCGGTCGAGCGCGTCCAGGGTGTAGCTGGTTGTCGTTCCGCCCTGGGTGATGGTCTTGGCGAGGTCGTTGTCGAAGTAGGTGAGGGTGACGTCGCCGTGCTCGGGTCGTGGACTGTCCGCCGCGGGGATCGTGAGCGTGCGACCGAAGAGGTCATAGGCGTAGTTGCCTTGGCCGTTGCTGCCAGATGTTGGTCGGTCGGCGCTGTCGAAAGCACGTGTTGTGGTCGTCCCGCCGTTGCTCGTGCAGGTCCCGGTGGCGTCGGAGCTGGCTGTGGCCTTGGTCAACCGGTTGTCGTTGGCGTCAAACCCGTAGGTGCGGGTGACGCAAGCGGCCTGCGTCGGGTCGAGGATGTCGGTGCCTGACGTGCCGGTGCGGTCCTTGACCTGGGTAAGCCGGCCGGCCGGGTCGTAAGAGTAGGCGCGGTCGTATGGCGATGCGTCGCCGACGCCACCTGAGGCTGTGAATGCCGCGCCGTCGGGTGTCCACTCGCGGGCGAGGCGGCCGTTGACGTCGGTGTCGAGAGACCAGGCCAGCCATTTGCCGTTCGGATCGACGGTGGTGGAGCCGTCGGGGTTGGTGGTGGTGACAGTGCCGTTGTATTCGAGTCCGATGGCGACACCGGCGTGGTCATAGCGCGTGTTCTGGGCGATGCCACCAGGCAGTTGTTGGACCACCATCGCGCCTCCGGCGTCGTAGGCGGCCTTCGATGTCCACGTACCCCCAGCTGTGGTGACATCGACCTTCGTCACGACTCGCCGGGCTTCGGCGACGCCGTTCGCGTCGGTACCCGCGTAGGTGTAGGTGGTGGTGCCGTTGCCGTCGATAACCTGCGCGATGTTTCCGGCGGCGTCGTAGGTCGTGGTGGTTGCGGTCTCGCCAGACGGCTGGTAGCTGACCTCGCGGCCCCAGCTGTCGTAGCCCGTCGTGATGCTGCCGGCCGTGGTGCCGTCAGGGTTGAGCGCCGTCGCAACGGTCGCCAGCCCGGTCGACGTGTCGTAGGTGGTTTCCTTGTTGGTCGTCGGGGCTGGAGCGGTCAGGCCGCTGGTAGTAGTCGTACTGCGCTTGATCCGCCCGTCAGTTAGGTAGGCGATGGTTGTCGTACGGGTCACAGCGCCCGATGTCTCGGTGACCATCGTCGGGGCGAGTAGGTAGTTGTATCCGGCAGTTGTGGTCGTTGGAAGCGTCGGCGTAGCAGGCTGTCCCGCAGCGGAGACTGGCGCGCCACCCGGATACGACTTGCACGGCATGCCTGCCCATTGCGGTTTGCCGCCGCATTCAGGGAAGGCTGTGTTCGCGGCCGTGGTGTAGTAGGCGGTCTTCGTGGTGCCCGCGTCGTTTCCGGTGCCGGCAGCCGAGTTCGCCTGCCGGGATTCGACTGGTCGACCTTCAGCGTCGTAGCGCTGCAGGTGGACCTGGTCACCGCCGCTGATCGTGCCGTTGAGGTCCAGATCGGTGACAGATCGGCTCTCAAGCCCCAGAGCCCAACCGTCAGGATCGCCAGCCGACGGTGCGGTGTAGTCGGTGATGGAGCCGGCGATCGTCTCGAGATCCTGACCCGTGCCGGGATCGAAGACGGTGCCCTTCTCGCTGGTTTCCAGCCGGTATGGCAGTGACGTCGCAGGGTTGACGCCACCGTTGGGTGCACTCTGGTCGTACTCGGTATGTGTGCGTGGGCGAACCCATTTGACTGTTCCATCCCTCAGCACCGCGAATCTGGCTGGACCGTAGGTATCGGTGACCAAGGTGCCGGCCACGGTGAGCACGGTGTCGCCGGCGACGTTCTTGATATCGGAGTTGTAGACCGTGACTGTGGCGAGCTGGTCGACGGTCGCGCCAGCCGGTAGCGAATTGTCGATGACAGCGCGCAGGGCACGTTGGTCCAGTTCGCGTACAACGTTTCCTTGGTCGTTGTAGTCCGTCGAGGTGTACTGCCAGGCCCCGGCGCCGTGGCTGGCAGTGTTGACGGTGTAGCCCGCGGCGTCGGTGTAGTACAGATCGGCGTGTTGCCAATCAGCCGCCGTCGGGGCGCCGCTCAACGGGTGGTCAGAACCGAAGACGGCGAACCCGTTGGTTGGGACCGCTTTCTGGTTCCACCGCGCTACCGACGCCTCCGTGAGGTCGGGCAGTCCGGAGCCGGACAGCGGGACGTCGTAGACATACTTGCCGAGAGTGGCGGTGCCGCCGGTCGGGTCACCGGCCGGGCGGGCGCGGGTGACGGTGTCGAGTTTCTCGCGGCTGTCGACGGTGACGTAGTTGACCTGGTACGGCACCTGCCCGGCGGGCTTGATCGACGTCAGGTGGTTGCTGGCGTTGTAGGTGTACTCGGTCGACAAGCCCGACCGGGGGTCGGTGACCTTGGTCAGCAGAGCGTTCGCGTCGTAGGTGTAGGCGGCGACCTGGACGGATTCCATCCCGGGCGATGGCACGCCGTTGACCAGCCTGTCTGGGTTGTAGATGTCCAGCCAGGCGGCGCTGAGCCGGACCCGGGATGCACCAATGGTGGTGTAGTCGAAGTGCAGGGCGCGGCAGCCGGGGGCCATGCCGCTCAGCGGACTTCCTGACACGTAGGCGCCGCAACTCACGCCCGGCGCGGGCGGGGCGAGGATGCGCACGATCCGGCCGTTGCCGTCGTAGGAGAACGTCGTCTTCCCTGCAACACCCGGCTCGGAGATCCCGTCAGCACGGAACAGCGTCGCGGCATTCGCGACCGGCGCAGCCGCCGGAGACCAGGTGGTCACTGTCGCGTCAGGCTCGACATATGACACGACTGTCGACGTGCCTGTTCCGGAGATGGTGAGTCTAGCCCCGTCGAGTGCGGTGTCCTCGTCGACCGGGGTCCAGGCCCCGGCTTCGTAGGTGGCGGTCGTCCGGCGTTCGCCGGACGGGGATTCGTAGATCCGCGTGGTACCGTCGCCGTCGAGCAGCACCAACGTGCCGTCGACCTTCGTCTGGTCGATGACCTGCATACCCGCAGCACCGGCGTCCGCGCCGTCGAACTGCGCGGTCCAACCCTGACCGAACGCACCGTTGATCTGGTCAGTCGGGGTCTCGTACGTCATGTGTGAACGCGAGATCGACAGGTCCCCGGTGTAACCCGGCACCGAGACATCGGTGGCGGACAGGTTGAACTCGCCCGTCCACAGCGCCACCTGCCCGGGACCCGCCTCGGAGGTCGGGAACCCGTTGCCGAACGCGTGCGGTACCCGCTGCACGGTGGTACCGGGGGTCTGGGACCAGGTGCATTGGCTGGATGAGGCGTAGGTGAAGCAGACCTGGATATCCAGCTTGACCGGGATCCGGTCGTTCAACGTGGTCGGTTGGATGTCCGCAAGGTTCGGGTCGGAGTCCAGATAGGTGTCGATCTTGGCCTTCATGGTGTCCCACACCGTGTTCACCGACACGCCGGCGCTGCCGTTGTCGGTCACCGGGAGCTCGGTGGCGTCTTCGGTCCAGCCGACCGTGTCGTAGGCGCTGCCGCCGTACCCGGACGTCCGCCACCTCACCTTGGCGGTGACCGTCGCGGACTGGCCCTTCGGTGGTCCCGACGCGGTGACACGGATCGTGTTCGCTGTCGTGACCCGCGGCTCGGCGGTCGGCGAGGTCATCGCCGATCCACCCCATCCGAAGCTGTACGAACTGGACGGCGACGGGTTGCCGGCCGGGGTGTCGGCTGTCGCGGTGATCCGGTGCAGGCCCGCGGTGTCCTTGCTGATGGTGACCGTGGTCTTGGCGATCGCGGGGTCGCTGGACGGGGTGATCTTGACCTGGCCCGGTGCGCCGCCGGTGAAGTTCGTGGCCACTGGCTCGCCGTCGACCGTGAGCCGGATGTAGCCGGGAGCGTTGTAGCCGGTGCCGGTCGCGGTCACCGTGCACTGCACATCAGTCGCTGGCGGGTTGTCTTGCCAGGAGTTGATCACGTACGGGCTCGGGCACGAGATCTGCGGTGCGGCCGGGATCGCGGCGCCGATCCGCAGCCGTGTTTGATAGCTCGTCCACGGGCCATCCTTGCGGCCGTCGTTCGCCTTCGCCCGGATATACAGCAGCGTGTTGTCCGGGAGATCGGCGGCTGGGCGGCAGCCGGCCGTCGTCCCGCTCGCGTACACCGACGACGTGCACGTACCGACAACCGTGTCCGAACCTGTCATGAACTCGAACACGTATTTCACCGTGTTGCCATCCGGGTCGGTCGCCTTGGTCCGCACCCATGGCCGCAGTGTCGCCGAGTACATGTGCGACGTCGACTCACCGGGCGCCGCATAGGCAGCCGCATACGGTGTCTCGACTGTCGCTGGCGCGTTCGGCGGCCGGTTCCAGGTCAGCGAAATGTACGGATCGGCCGGCCCCTCGGATGAGTAGAACCGCTTCCACGCGTTCGCGTCGGTCTCGTTCGCGGCCTTCAGCATCACCGCCACGGTGGCGTCGGTCTGGCCGGACCAGTACTGCGCCAGCCCGGTCATGTCCACATACACCCGATCGGCCGGGCAGGCACTGGAGAAGCCCTTCGCCGCCGACACTGAACCCCACACCGTGGAGCTCGTGACCGGCATGTTGGTCCAACGGGTCGCGGTCGAGGCCGGCAGGGAGGCGTGCAGGCTCATCGTCGTGGCGGTGCAGGTCGTGGCACCCCACTGCATCAGCGACAGGTATGCCGAGACGACGTCCTTGCCGTGGAACGCCGAGCCCGCGAAGTTCAGGAACGACCGTTCCGTCGTCGTGCCGTTCTTTCCGACCCGCAGATCCGTCGTGGTCGACAAGTCGTTGGGCCAGCCGGACTGCACGAACGTGTCGAACGTCGGCAGCACAGCAACATTGGCGTATGTCGGGTCGACCGTTACCGGGAAAACTCGCGCCGGGTCCAGGAACCACTTCGCGTCCGGAGCGATCACCAGTGTCGCCCGCCCCGCCGAGACCTGCTCCAGCGACATCGCGACCGGTGCGGTGTTCACCGGCATCTTGGTGTGTTCGTCGGTGACCGCGTCCCACATCTGTCCCACCGGGATCCGCGACTGCACGACGTTCTTCGCGTCGACGAACTCGATCGTCCCGTCCTCGAGCTGCCGCCCGGTAAGGCCCTTGGTGCGCAGCGGGATCCGCCACACCGGCGCAGTACCGTCGGCCGGGCGCTGCTTGACGATGAAGTCGGTCTCGAACCCCGAGCGGCGCGCATCGAGCCTCAGGTCGATCCCCGGTTGGACCTCGGCGTAGGTCGCCTTCGTCCCGTCCAGGGTCGGTTCGGGCAGCTTCCACGGGGCCAGCCACTCCACCAGGCGGCCGGCGCCGGCAGTTGCGGACGCGAACAGACCGCCCGCCGCGGCGTTCCGCTTCCCCAGCCGTAGCCCGAACTGGTGACCCCTCGGGGCGACCGTCCCGTCCGCGGCTCTGGCCAGCGTGAGGTCGACCTGCTCCCAGGCACCGGACGCGTTCCGGAACCGGATCGGCGCGGCGTGCGCCTCGGTCGTCATCGTCCCGTCGGGATTGGCCCACGTCGTCGAAGTCTCCGACCGCAGCGACTCGACCTCGACCTTCGAGCCCTGCGACCGCGCCGTCACCACCGCCGACACCAAATCCGGTCGCGAAGCCACCTTCGCAGCCGAAGGCTTCGGATCCGCAGCCGGCGCTGCAGCGGCCAACTGCTGCGCCTCGAGGCCGGTCACCAGCAACGCGAACGACACCACCACCGCCACCAACCGCACGAGCTGCCGGCGGGCACGACGAGAACGAGACATGACTAACCTCCGCCTCACGCCGACCCCAGGACAAGCACCGGCAACTAGGCGGGTCACCGTGCCGGGCCAGCATCGGCTACATCGCGTGCAGGGATCCGGGCGTTACCGGAATTGCAGCAAGATGCAACTTCGCATCGAGCAGTTGACACCCGCCGGGGCGTTCACCGGGACGAAGTTGTCAGATGGACGATGGACGTTGCAGCGAGACGACGGTCTGCCGCCTGGTTGCCGGGAAGATGCCAGTGGACTGCGGGTGTCGACTCGTCGTCAGGACGCGCCCTTGATCGGGCGGACGTCGTTTCCCAGGACGAGGCTGACCCGGCCGGCGGGATCGCGGAACTTGGCGTACCAGGCGCCGGTTCCTGTATCGCGGACCCAGGCCTCGATCTGGCCGTCGGACCAGGCAGCGCGGCGCACCGGTCGCGGGGCGGGAAGGAGTCTCACCGCGTCCGCGGGGCGCGGGCCGTGGGCGTCGTACTGCATCTCCAGCTCGACTGCCTTCTCGGCTGCGATCAGCTCATCTTGGAGACCGTGGGCGCGCCAGCCGTTGACGGCGCCATCCCAAATGCCATAGCACCCTTCGGCCTGGTCGTCTGGCCGCACTGTGAACCGTCCGAACATGCCACCACGATAACCTATATTCGAAACTCTGTTCTAGTCGCTTCAACTTGTCCGCGATGCTGGCTTGCGATGCGGGCCAGGTCATCGTTCGGCACCGTAGCTGGTCCAGTCGGTCTTGGTTTGGCGGGCCCAGCTGATGGCGGTGGAGATGTTGATGTCGAGCAGGTCGGCGAGAACGGATGCGGGGAGCTGTTCGGCGAGGGCACGGCGGGCGGAGTTGCGGGCGGCGAACGCGGTGATGCCGTGCCGGTTGAGTTTTCTGGTGAGTGCGGAGGGGCTGCGGGGCTGGCCGGCGATCGTGCCGGGAAGAAGGTACGGAGTGGGACTGGTGACCTGAGTGACGCCGTGGCTGACGGCCGCCGGGTCGTGTCGCTCGTCGAGTAGTCGCAGGATGAGCCTGGCGAGTGCTGGCGGCAGTTGGAGAGGGGTGTCCCCGAGTGTCAGGCAGAGTCGGGTGTCTCGCTGGGCGTTGTTGCTGACGGTGTCGTCTTCGGTGGAGATGTCGTCGGTGGTGAGGGTGGTGATGCGTGACGTCGGCACCCCTAACAGCAGGAGCAGCGCGCCAGCGACGCGGACATCGAGCGGCAGAGCGGTGTCGTGGATGCACCGGTCCAGTTGACTGGTCTGTTGGTCGGGGTCGAGGAATGGTCCCGGGGTCTTGGTTCGCCTGGTGGGGATGACGAGTGGAGCTGCGGTGAGGTGGCGGCTGGTGGCCCAGCGCAGGAACAGAGCTGCTTCGTAGCGGCTCGGTGGTCCGGTGGTGAGCCACTGGTCGATGTCGTGCTGGTCGATGCTGTCCAGGGTGGTGTCGTGGTCGTGGATCCAGTTGAGCAGGTTCAGCGCTGCCAGCACCTGGGCGCGGGGTGTCTCTGCCGAGTAGGTGGTGAACCGACGGCGGCGTGCTCGGCGGCGGGCCCGCGGGAGCAGGAACCAGTGAGTGAAGGGCCGAATAAGGTGGGCATGCTGTGGCTGCTCGGTCAGCAGCCGGTCCGCCCAGGGGCCGATCCGCTCGAGGTGCTCGTCGCGTTCGGGCAAGACGCCGGTGCGTACGAGGATCCCGCGCAGGTAGTGGGCGGCCCGGGTGTGCGGGGACTGGTCGAGGTAGTCGTGACTGATCAGGTCAGGCTGCTGCGCGAGCTCGACCAGAAGCCGCGCGGCAGGGCACCTCCTCATCCACACAAGTGTCGATCTGGGCCTCGGGACAGCCTGCAACGCTTCGTGCAGTCGCTCCAGGCGGGGATCGATGGTGCCCTCGGGGCCGGCAAGGAGGTCGACGATGCGTTCCTTGAGGACACAGCGGTCACAAGTGCCGGTGGCGTAGAGGTCTCCGGGCTGTCCGCAGGTACGGCAGCTGTAGTCGGTCTCGACTCCGGCGCAGCCTCCGCAGATCGGGTTGCCGGCGGGGTTCTTGCCGATCAGGACATCGCGCGTCGAGCAATCCGCGCAGAGGGCTGGATTGCGGCGAACGGTCTGGTAGCAGCCTCGGCAGACCGGCCCGGCCGGCCAAATCGCGCGGAGGCGGCCGATCCGGTTGCAGAAACTGCACAGCCGCTGGGGCTCAGGGCGGCAACCGCTGCAGACGAGGCCGCCGGTCGCACGGTTGCGGCGGCAGAGCCGGATCCGGCCACAGACCGTGCAGGTACCCTCGGCTCCCTTGTAGCAGCAGCCGCACAGATCCGGGGAGTCCGCGGTCGCGCGGCGATAGATCCGCCTGGTCCGTCCGCATCCACCGCAGAGGCGCTGAGGGTAGCGGTAGCAGACCTCACAGACCGGCCCTTCGGTGCCGATGGCCTTGGCCGGAGCCCTGTCACCGCAGCCAGAGCACACACAGGTGGGTTTCGGTCGGCAGGTCTGGCACAGGCCGGAGCCATCCTCGAGACGTCGGGCGACGCGGAGAGTGCGGCCACACACAGCACAGGGTTCGTGCTTGGAGGTATCGGCCTGGTAGCAGCGGTCGCAAATCCCGCACTCAGGCCGACGCACCACCACGCGCTCAAGCCGGCCGCACGACGCACAAGTCCGCTTACTGCCCCGGGCACGCGCGCACCGCTCGCACAACCGACCGCCCGTGCCGTCGACCGAATTCATCCTCGGCCTGGCCTCGTTGCACCCGGCACAGATCGGCAGCGCGACGTCATGCCTGCCCTGACTGTGCAAGGTATGCGTCAGCTTGACCAGCGCGACCGGGACCTGGGACGACGCTGCCAGTAGCGCCCGCGAGGATTCGGTGAGGTGCAGGTCCAGCGTCTTCAGCCGCCGTGGGGTATCGCAGCCCGCCGACTTGAGCGCGTTTGCGGCTTGCTCGGCAGTCAGCCCGGGCAGGCACTGCACCAGCCGGTCGACCACCCTGTCCCGTGCTGCATCCCGGTCGAAGCTCGGCCTGGTCACGGCAAATCAGGCCGGCGGATCGTCGTACGGCGCACCGCAGGCGCCGGCCCTGTCGTCTGCTCTGGTTGGCCGGCGGTCTTGCGGACCTCGGTGTTGACGACGTCGACCTCGATCAGGTCGTTCGGGGTGCAGTCGAGAATGTCGCACAACGCTGCGAGGGTGTCCATCGACAAGCGCTGCGGCGGCTGGGTCACCAGCCGAAACACCTGCTCGCGGGACAAGTGGATCCCGCGTTCTGCCAGCAACGGCACCAGATCGGTGGTCTGGAACAGGTCGCGGGCGGCCATCAGGTGACGCAGCCGCCACTGGATCCCCATCTTCTTGATCACGAACGGTCCTCCCACAGGTCGGCGTGACGAGCCTTCAACGCGCGCTGCAGCAGCCGGTTGCGGTACTCGTCCGACACACCCGAATAGATCGCGGTCGTGGAGGCATAGGAGTGGCCGACCTGGTCCTGCACGAACCGCTCCGGGTAGTCGAACTCGATCAAGTGCGTGACATACGAATGCCGCAGGCAGTGCAGGTCGAGCTCGCCCGGCAGCCCCGCGTCGGCCCTGACCGTCTCGAACGCCTCATCCAGCCGCCGCCGGGAGATCCGGCCCCGCTTCTCCGTCACCCACAACGCCGGATGCTGGCCCGGCGAGAACAACGGCCGAACCTCGGCCACGTACTGGTCCAGCACCTCCACCACCCAGTCGAACTCCGGCACCGTCAGCACCGTCCGCCGCTTCGGCGTACCGCCTCTCGATGCCTTGCCGTGACGGACGAACAAACCACCGAACCGCCCAAAACCAGGAGCTTTCGGGTTGTGCCGCAGATCCGCCAGGTCCAGCATCGTCGCCTCCTGCCGGCGCAACCCGAACGCATACACCGTCTTCAAGATCGCCGCGTCCCGCATCGCCGCCAACGCTCCCTTGCGGCGCCGCGACCGGATCTGTTCGACACGGCCGTCGGCCGCGTCGAACAACACCTGCACCTCGTCGTACGTCAACGGCCGACGCCCAGCACTGCCCTCGTAGTCACTGGTATGGGTGACCGTGTTCCACTCGTGCAAGATCTGCGCCGGCGCCTCACCGAACAACTCCACACACCGCGCCGGCCACCCATACCGGGCATCCGTGACGTACTCACCGAACAGCCGCAACCCGTTCTGATAGTTCCGCGCCGTCGACACCGCGAACCCCCGGCCCTGCTCACGCCGCCGCGCCCGCACCTGATCGATGAACGCCTCGACATCCTCGGCACGCCACCGCCACGGGTACTCGCCGGTGAACTCCGCGAACCGCCGCACCAACGTCAACCGCGGCTTGATCGTGCCCTCTACGTTCAAGAACCGGGTCCGCTGCTGCCGCGCCCATCCCTCCAGCATCGCCTCGAACACACAGCCTCGGCCGGATCCAGGTGCACAACCCCATCGGCCAGCACCAGATGCGCCGCGCCCGGTAGGTCCACTTCACCCATGATGCATTCAACGCATCATCGTTGAATCCGTTACGGGCCTCCCTGTCAACAGTCCGCCCAGCGTCAGCGAGCTGGCATCATGAAGGCCCTGACCTGCGAATTCTCCGATGTGTCACGCGTGCTGTAAGCCGGGTCAGATGCAATCCCGCTCAGAACCTGTCGCACGCCACCCGTTGACCGCACCGTCCCAGACGCCGAACCCAGATCCGTCGTCGGACGGCCGAACCGTGAACCGACCAAGCATGTTTTCAGATTAACGCCTCATCGAACAGATGTTCTAGTCTTGATCGGGACGGGAGGTGTGTGCGATGTCGTGCGCGATGATGTCAGCTGCGGTAGCGGAAGATGATGCGGCCTCGGGTCAGGTCGTAGGGGCTGAGTTCGACCAGGACGCGGTCCTCGGGGAGGATCTTGATGTAGTTCTTCCGGATCTTGCCGCTGATGTGCGCCAGGACCTTGTGGCCGTTGGCGAGTTCGACCCGGAAGGTGGCGTTGCGGAGGCACTCGACGACGATGCCCTCGACCTCGATACCGCCTGCTGCTCTGGGCATGGTTCAGGCCCTCCCGCTGATCAGTTCGAGCGCGCGGCCGGTGCGTTCGGCGCCTCGGAGCAGCGCGATGCCGGCGGTGTTGGTCTCGTCGACCTCTGCCGTCGCGGCCTCGAATCCTTCACGGTGCAGGCGGTCGAGCGCATGGGTGAGGAGTGCGCGGCCGATACCTCGGCGTCGCTCTGTGGTGCGTACGGCGATCAGGCCGATGCGGGCACGGCGCGTGCGGGTGGCGAGCCGGATCAGGCCGACGTACCGGCCGTCGCGGATCGCGACCGTGTGGCCGGCCGGTTCGATCGGGTGGGTGCCGCCCTGCCACGGCAGGATCTCGGCCGGCATCGTGTGCCAGCCGACGGCGGCGGCGATCTCGGCGCGGATCGCCTCGTCCAGGGCGCGCAGCTCGACCCCGTCGGGGTCGGTGACGATCTGAACGCCGGGCGGCGCGGGGGTGCGGGTCGTCGCGGTCGGGACGACGTACTCCGCTTCGATGCGATGGACGCGGAATCCCGCGCGGATCCATTGCGCGGTGAGGTCGTGGTCGGTTTCGTCGACCACGGTGTGCAGTGGGCTTCGGTGATCTCGCCGGACAGCGGTGGCGAGGTGGTCGAAGACGTCGTCGCGCCAGGTGTCGATGCTGACGAAGGTGCGGCCGTCGAGGCGCCGCGTCGTGTGACCACGGCCGACGACGAGATCGTTCTCGATCGCGTGCCAGTGGTGGTCCGCGACGCGGGTGATCGTCACCGCGCCGACGCCCGGACCGGTGGGCAGAGTGTTCACAGGTGTTTCCTTTCGGGAGCTTCTCGCGGTGCTCCCGACGACACCTACGTCAATCGCCCGCCCGTGACCACGAGAGGGGGAGCACCCACAGCGCTGCTGCGTTCATGGGGGCATCACCTCCTGCGATCGGGTCACGGACATCCGCACGGTACCAACCGGCGCCTGGTGCCATCCATTCAATTACCGGCTCTTGCCGCCGAACTGCTCGAGGTGCCACTCGGCGAGCCCTGGCAACCAGTCGCCGAAGGTGGCGTCCGGGCTGAGCCGCGGGTCTTCGGGGGCGCGGCCGGCGCGCAGGGTTTCGACGTACGCCCGGTCCAGGTCGATCCGGGCCCGGATGTCGGCGCCGCGACCGACCGAGCCGTGGCCGGGGACGACCGTTTCGACGCTGTCCGCGACGTCCTCCAGCGCCTGCAGCCCGGCCAGGTAGTCGCCGAGCGGATCCGCGGCTCCGGGGTCCGGGAAGGGGACCAGGACGTCCGACAACATGTCGCCTGCGACGAGAACGCCGCTGTCCTCGATGACCAGTGCGGCGTGCCCGGTCGAGTGTGCGGGATGCTCGACGATCCGGATGTCCGGGCCGTCCCAGGGGAGGGTGTCGCCGCCCACCGGGGTGAGGAGGCCGAAGAGATCCAGCGGGGTCTCGTCCGCGATCTCCGGCGGCAGCCCTTCGGCGAGCTGCGCCTTCCAGTCGTCCGCCGACAGCAACTCCTGCAGAAAGGTCACAGCGGCCGCGGTCCCGTACCGCGGCGCCTCGCCGAGGTCGGGATGCCAGAGCGCATGATCCCAGTCCGGATGCGTGGCAAACCCAGCCACCACAGGCTGCCCCAAGGTGCGCACGTCGTTGACCAGACAACTCAGCTCGCCCTCGGTGATCCCAGGGTCGACCACCAATACCCCGGCCCGCCCCTGAACCACCACGCTGTTGTTGCGCAACAACTCGCTCTGATGCGCGAACACCCCTTCGCCTACCCCGGTCAACATGCCTGAACGGTAGTACCTGCCGGCCCTTCTGGGAGTGGTGCCCGACTCCTCGAGTGCTCATTAGTACGATCGTGCTACCGTTAGTACGTGCGTACTAATCGGGACCTGTCGCTGGCTGCCTCAGCTCGGCGCGGGCAGTTGGTCGACTGCGCTGTGGACGCGCTGTGCGCGGTCGGCTTCGCGGGTACGTCGATCGGCGAGGTCGCCCGGCGTGCCGGTGTCAGCAAAGGGGTGGTGACCTACCACTTCCCGACCAAGGATGCGCTGCTCAAGCAGGTCGTCACGGAGCTCTACGAACGCGCCGGCCGGCAGATCGCCGCAGCAACCAGCCTTGATCCAAGCCTCACCGTCGCGGTGGAGGCCGGTTCGCCGGATGCAGGCGCCGAGGCGGCGGGGAGTTCGGTCAGCTGGCGGATCCTGCACGGGTATATCACCTCGAACCTGGCGTTCGTCGCCCAGAATCGTCGTCACGTTCGGGCTGCGATGGAGGTGCTGGGGAACCTGCGCAGTACCGACGGTTCGCTGGAGTTCGCTCCGAAAGGCCCGGACCCGGTGACCGCGCATCTCGAGGGTTTGATCCGCGACGGCATTCAGCGCGGCGACTTCGCCGCCGTCGACCCCTCCGCGATGGCCGTCATCATCCGCTCGGTGATCGACACAGTCGCCGCACGTAGCGCCGCCGACCCGGACTTCGACCAAGCCGCCTTGACCGAAACTCTCCTGACGATCGCGGCCCGTACCTTGGAGGTAGCCCGATGAACGATGCTGTTGATCAGACCGCGGTCCGCGAGTCGGACGAGGTGGATCGCCGTCGGGGCAAGGCCGCGTTCTTCGCGGGGCTGGCGCTCGACGCCGGTCTGCCGTTGGCGGTGTACTACGGTCTGCGGGCGGCTGGAGCATCGGCTTGGCTGGCGTTGGTCGTCGGTGGTGCCGCGTCCCTCGTCCGGTTGGCCTACGTGATGGTTCGCCGCCGAGAGGTCAGCCAGGTGTCACTCTTCTCGCTCTCGATCCTGGTGGCCGGGACGCTGGTCGGTCTGCTCACCGGCGACCCCCGACTGCTGCTCGCCCGCGAGAGCTATCTGACCGCGATCGTCGGCCTCTGGATCCTCTGCAGCCTGTTCCGCCCGCATCCGGTGATCTTCACCGCGACGCTGGCCGTCATGCCGCCCGACCAGGCGGCGGAGTGGCGCCGGAAGTGGGACGACGAACCGCGATTCCGTCGGCTGTGGAAGCAGATGACGGTGTGGTGGGCCCTCGCCTTTCTCATCGACTCCGCCGCGCGCATCGTGATGGCGTACACGCTCCCCGTCGACATTGTCCCGATCGCCGGCGCTGTCCTCCTGGTCGTCCTGCTGACCATCGTCGTTCAAGGCACCAAGGCCTACGGCCGCAGAAGCTTGCGCGACACCCCTGAGCCGCCGGCCGGATAGCCGCGGAGCCGAAGACCCGTCTTCGGCAGGGGTTGTCGGAAGCGGGACGTAGCGTTCGTTGCCGATGTGACAAGACTCTGTCGCACACCACCTGGGAGGCGTTGTGAAGCTGCTGCTCACATCTGGAGGCATAACCAACGACAGCATCCGCGATGCGCTGGTCGAGCTGCTGGGCAAGCCGATCGCCGAGTCCCGCGCGCTCTGCATCCCGACGGCGCAGTGGGGCCATCCGATGCTCGGGCCGGCAACGGTCCGCAACTTCGTCGCCGGTACGCCGCCATGGAACTCGATGACCAGCCTTGGGTGGGCGTCCCTCGGCGTCCTCGAGCTCACCGCACTGCCCAGCATCGGCCCGGAGCGGTGGGTGCCGTGGGTCCGCGAAGCCGACGTACTGCTCGCGGACGGCGGCGACGCGACGTACCTGTACCACTGGATGCGCGAGTCAGGCCTGTCG
Source organism: Kribbella sp. NPDC048915 (assembly GCF_040649595.1). NCBI lineage: Bacteria > Bacillati > Actinomycetota > Actinomycetes > Propionibacteriales > Kribbellaceae > Kribbella > Kribbella sp. NPDC048915. The sequence goes on from NZ_JBEZFT010000025.1 coordinate 16,642, forward strand.
GACCTCATCCCGACGCTCCCCGACACCGTCTGGGTCGGCATCAGCGCCGGCAGCATGGTGATGACACCACGCATCGGCCAGGACTTCGTCAGCTGGCCGGCCGCCAAGGACGACTGCACCCTGGGCGTCGTCGACTTCTCGATCTTCCCCCACCTGGACCACGAGGACATGCCCGAGAACACCCTCGCCGACGCCGAACGCTGGGCCACCACCATCCCGAACCCCGCCTACGCCCTGGACGACCAGTCCGCCATCCAGGTCGCCAACGCCGCCGTCAAGGTCATCTCCGAAGGCCACTGGAAAGCCTTCCCCGCGTAAACCCCTGACAGCAATCGTTGAGTGGCATCGAACAAATGTTCTAATATGGGTGGGTGGGTTACAACAATCCGCCGATCAAGTGGTCGGAGTTGGAGCGGCGGCTGTCGGATCGGGTGCGGCCGGGGAGCCATGGTGGGCGCCCGGTCACAGCTGACGGTGGGGACAGTCCTGCCTGGTCGCAGCATCGGGGGCCGTATGTTCCGGAGCCGGTCGAGCGGCCGGACCATGCGGTGCCGTACGCCGAGCTGCACGTCCACTCGAACTTCTCCTTCCTGGACGGCGCCTCGCAGCCCGAGGACCTGGTCGCGACCGCCGTACGGCAAGGGCTGCACGCGCTGGCGCTGACCGATCACGACGGGTTCTACGGCGCGGCGCGGTTCGCCGAGGCCGCGGCGGCGTACTCGCTGCCGACTGTCTTCGGGGCGGAGCTGTCGCTGGGTTTGACCGGCCCGCAGAACGGCGTCGCCGATCCGGAGGGCAGCCATCTGCTGGCGCTGGCGGAAGGGCAGGAGGGGTACCACCGGCTCGCCGGCGAGATCACCGAGGCGCAGCTGAAAGGCGGCGAGAAGGGGAAGCCGGTCTACGAGCTGGAGCAGTTGGCCGCCGTCGGGAAGGACCACTGGGTGATCCTGACCGGCTGCCGGAAGGGGCTGGTCCGGCAGGCGCTCGAGCTCGGCGGGCAGGCCGACGGCCCGGTCGCGGCCGGGCGTGAGCTGGACCGGTTGACCGCGCTGTTCGGCAAGGACCGGGTGGTCGTCGAGTTGATGGACTACCATCTCCCGGCCGACACCACGCGGAACCGGATCCTCGCCGACCTGGCCGCCGACCGCGGCCTCCCGATCGTTGCCACGAACAACGTTCACTACGCGACCCCGGCGCAGCACAAGCTCGCGTCGGCGCTGGCCGCCGTACGGGCGCGGCGCGACCTGGATTCGATGGATGGCTGGCTGCCGTCGAGCGGGATGGCGTTCCTGCGGTCCGGTGCCGAGATGGCTGCCCGTTTCCGGCGGTACGACGGAGCGGTGGCGCGGTCGGTGACGCTGGCGGACCAGTTGGCGTTCGACCTCGCGCGGGCGAAGCCCCGGTTGCCGTTGCGCGACGTACCGGACGGGCACACTCCGATGTCGTGGCTGCGGGAGCTGACGTTCCGCGGTGCTGCGAAGCGGTACGGGACACGGGCGGAGCGCCCGGATGCGTACGAGCGGCTGCAGCGGGAGCTCGACGTCATCGAGGAGAAGGGTTTCCCGGGGTACTTCCTGATCGTCGAGGACATCGTCCGGTTCGCGCACGAGAACGGGATTCTCTGCCAGGGCCGGGGATCGGCGGCGAACTCCGCGGTCTGCTACGCACTCGGCATCACCGCGGTGGACTCGATCCTCTACAACCTGCCGTTCGAGCGGTTCCTGGCCAGCACTCGCGCGGAGGAGCCGGACATCGACGTCGACTTCGACTCCGGCCGCCGCGAGGAGGTGATCCAGCACGTCTACAAGAAGTACGGCCGGCGCAACGCCGCCCAGGTGGCGAACGTGATCTCGTACCGCCCGAAGTCCGCGGTCCGCGACATGGCCAAGGCCCTCGGGTACTCGGTCGGCCAGCAGGACGCCTGGTCGAAACAGGTGGACGGGTGGAGCCCCGAGATCACCTCGACCGATCACGACATCCCGCCGCCGGTGGTGGAGCTGGCGACCGAGTTGCTGAAGTTCCCGCGGCACCTCGGGATCCACTCCGGCGGGATGGTGCTGACCGAGCGGCCGGTCGGAGAGGTGGTGCCGATCGAGCACGCCCGGATGGAGAACCGGACCGTGCTGCAGTGGGACAAGGACGACTGCGCCTGGATGGGGCTGGTGAAGTTCGACCTGCTCGGGCTCGGCATGCTCGCCGCGCTGCGGCACTGCCTGGATCTGGTCCGCGAGCGGATCGGTGAGTCGTGGGAGCTGCACACCATTCCACGCGAGGAGGCAGGGGTCTACGACCAGCTGTGTCACGCGGACTCGGTGGGCGTGTTCCAGGTCGAGTCCCGCGCGCAGATGGCGACGCTGCCACGGCTGAAACCGCGGCGGTTCTACGACCTGGTCACCGAGATCGCGTTGATCCGGCCCGGTCCGATCCAGGGCGGCGCCGTCCACCCGTACATCCGCCGCCGAACCGGCGAAGAGCCGGTCACGTACCTGCACCCGAAGCTGCGGCCGGTGCTGGAGCGGACCATGGGCGTCCCGCTGTTCCAGGAGCAGCTGATGCAGATGGCGATGGCGGTCGGCGAGATCGACGGCGACGAGGCCGACCTGCTGCGCCGCGCGATGGGGTCCAAGCGCGGGATCGAGAAGATCTCGTCGTTGCAGGAGAAGTTGTACGCCGGGATGGCGCGCAACGGGATCACCGGGGAGCTGGCCGACGAGATCTACGCCAAGATCGAGGCGTTCGCGAACTTCGGGTTCGCCGAGTCGCACTCGATCAGCTTCGCGCTGCTGGTCTACTCGAGCACCTGGCTGCGGCTGCACTACCCGGCCGCGTTCCTGGCGGCGCTGCTCCGGTCACAGCCGATGGGGTTCTACTCGCCGCAGTCGCTGGTCGCCGACGCCCGGCGGCACGGTGTCGAGGTACGGCGCCCCCATCTGCACCTGTCCGGTGTCGATGCGGGGCTCGAGCTGCTGGTCGAAGGGCAGGAGCTGACCGGGCCGACCGGGATGCCGGAATGTCTCGCGGACCCGCAGCCGCTGGTCGGTCCGTTCGATCCGAAGGCGCCGTTCGACACGACACTGCACCGGCGTGACGGCGCGTTCGCCGTACGGCTCGGGCTGTCCGAGGTGCGAACCGTGGGGGAGAAGGGCGCGAAGCTGATCGTCGAGGAGCGGGAGCGGGGCGGGCCGTTCGCCGACATGGCCGACCTGGTCCGGCGGACCGGGATCACAGCGGCGCAGGTCGAGGCGCTGGCGACCGCGGGTGCGTTCGACTGCTTCGGTCTCGATCGCCGGCAGGCGTTGTGGGAGGCGGGCCGGGCTGCCGAGGAACGGCCCGGCCAACTGGCCGGGATCACCGCAGCCGGTCCACCGCCGATGCTGCCTGGGATGAGCGACATCGAGGCCGACATGGCCGACCTGTGGTCCACGTCGATCACCACCACGAGCCATCCGATGCAGCGCGTCCGCGAACGCCTCCGCGCCGAGGGCATCCTGTCCGCGGCCGAGCTGCGCAAGGCACCGGACGGCGCTCGCGTCCGGGTCGCCGGCGTGGTCACCCACCGGCAGCGGCCAGCGACCGCGTCCGGGGTCACGTTCATGAACATCGAGGACGAGACCGGTATGGCGAACATCGTCGTCACCGTCGGCTGCTGGCACCGCCACGCCGCCGTCGCCCGCAACGCCGCCGCCCTGATCATCCGCGGCCGCGTGGAACGCGCCGGCGAAGTCACCAACCTCTCCGCCGAACACCTCGAACACCTGCCCTTGGCCGCCCGCACCAAGTCCCGCGACTTCCGCTGAGCCTCCTACAGCCGGTCATCAGCCGGCCGGTCGAGGGTCGCCGCCGGGTCGGGCGCGGCGAGTGCTTGCGTGGTGGCCTACTCAAATGGGGGGTTGCCAACTCAAATTTTCAGTTGGCAACCCTGCAGTTGAGGGGTTGCCCATCGAACTGGAGGGTTCGCGAGGTCAGGGGCGGACGGAGTGCGCGGCGAGAGTGCAGAACGGCTCGGGCGCCTCGGGCGCCTTGGGCGCCTCGGAGGCATCGGACGCGTTCGGATGCGACTGAGGTGTCGGATCGGGTGGGCGGTTTTCGTCGCAGGGGTGAGTGGCCGCAGAGCGTGGTCGCCGTACCTGAGGAGTGTGCGTGATGACTGCTACCTACACGTTCGACGTGTTCGCCAGCCTGGACGGGTTCGGGGCGCACAGTGGGGACTGGGGTGGTTACTGGGGTAAGCAGGGACCCGAGTTGCTCGAGCGGCGGGCCCGGTTGTACGACGAGCCGGCGCGGATGGTGTTCGGCGCGACGACGTACCAAGGGTTCGTGCAGGCGATCGCGACGAGCAAGGCGCACGACGAGGTGCTCGACGGATGGGTCGCCCGGATGCACAACCTCCCGACGACGGTCGTGTCGAGAACTTTGAAGGGCCGGCTGGCCTGGCCGAACACGACCATTGCGAGCGGTGACGCAGTCGAGATCGTCGCGCGGCTGAAGGAGGAATCCGACGTACCGCTGCGCTCCCACGGCAGCCTGGCGCTCAACCGAGCCCTCCTGGCCGCCGGCCTGGTGGACCGCGTTCAGGTGACAATCTTCCCGGTCATCAACGGCAAGACCGGTGAAGACCCGATCTTCGCCAACGCCGAAGACTTCGACCTCGAACTCCTGGAAGCCCGCACCCTGGACGGCAACACCCAGGAACTCAGCTACCGCCCAACCCTGCATTCCTGAGCCCGGATCTGTAACGCTCCGTGTCCCTACACCGATGAGGGGACCGGTGCTCAGTCTGAGGGGGGACAACTCAGGGTGAGCAACTGTCCACAATCATGTATGGGGGAACCAGACATATGAGGAACTGGTCGCGAATGGCGTCCGTTCTGCTGCACCGTACGGCCGAGCCTGTCTACGGCTCGGAGGCGTCCGGGCTGGTTCGGGGAAGGGTCGCGCTGGTCACCGGCGCGGGCGGTTCCATCGGATCGGAAATCGTCCGTCAGCTCCACCGGCTGGAAGCCGCCGAGGTCTACTACCTCGACAAGGACGAATACGCTCTCTATCGGCTGCAGCACGAGCTCGACGGCAACGGCCTGCTCGACGACGCGCACTATCTGCTGGCCGATATCGCCAACCTCGCGCAGCTTCAGCAGATCATGGACCGCGTCCGGCCGCACCTGGTCTTCCACGCCGCCGCACACAAGCACCTGCCGCTGCTGGAGAAGTCGCCGGCCGCCGCGATCATCACCAACGTCCGGGGAACCGAGAACGTCGTCCGGACAGCCGTGCGGGCCGGCGCCGAGCTGGTGGTCAACATCTCCACCGACAAGGCCGCCAGGCCGTCGTCGATCCTCGGCATGAGCAAGCGTCTCGGCGAGATGATTGCCGCCGGCTACGTCGGTCGGGGGACCCGGATCGCCTCGGTCCGGTTCGGCAACGTCCTGGGCTCGCGCGGATCGTTCCTGGAGACCCTGGATCTGCAGATCGACGGCGATCGGCCGATCACCATCACCCACCCGGATGTCACCCGCTACTTCATGACCATCCCGGAGGCCGCGTCCCTGGTCATCGAGGCCGCCGTGCTCGCCGAAGCCGGGGAGACCTACGTGCTCGACATGGGCTCACCGATCAGGATCATGGACGTGGTCGCGCGCTTCGCCGAGGCTGTGAACCGGCGGCTGCCGCGCATTGTCTTCACCGGCCTGCGTCCCGGCGAGAAGATGCACGAGGAGCTGTACGATCCGGCCGAGCCGCGGCAGAGCACCAGCCACTCGCGCATCAGCAAGGTGCACGTCGAAGACGGATTCACCGGTGATCCCGACGTACTGCGGATCGAGGTCGACGGCCTCTACCGCGCGGTCCGCCTCGGTCTCACTCCGGTCGAGTTGGCCGACGAGCTTGTTCGCCTGATCGACGCCAACACCCAGGTCGGAGTGGCCGCCTGATGTCGACCTCTTGGCTCATCGTCGTACCCGTCCTGGTTCTGGCGCTGCTGGACACCGTCGCGGCGCTGCGGGCCCGCGGATACGGGCGCAAGGCAACGATCAACTGGTACGACGACTTCACGGTCCTGGTGCCGATCTACGGCGACACCTTGTACTTGGAGAACGTCGAGTACCTGAAGCAGTACGGCAACCGCATTGTGCTGTGCACGACGGGCGGCGAGTCCGGCGAGTTCTATCGCGCGCTGAACGCGATCGCCTACCAGCACGGGTTCCGGGTCTTCCGGAGCCCGAGCAAGGTCACCACGGGTGTCGGTCAGCGAGCTACCTCCGGAACCACTCGGGACCGAGTCATCCGCGACGCCTTGCAGATCGTCACCAGCGAGTACGTGGTGATGCTCGACGCCGACTCGACCACGGTTCGGGACTTCGGGGAGTTGGTCGGCGAGCTCCACCACGAGCGGTACGACGTCGCCTCGGTCCGGCTGGTGATCCGGGACGAGTCGAGCTGGCTGGTCAAGCTCCAGCGTCATGAGTACGCGTTGGCGATGCAACTCCGGTTCCTGGCGCCCTGGTTGGTCTCGGGTGCCTGCCACGCCGGACGAACGAGCGCGATGCGGGACGTGATGGCGCGGCACAGTCTGTTCTTCCAAGGCAACGACATCGAGCTGGGTGTGATCGCCAAGACGATCGGCTACCGCGTCGGTCACGTGCCGTTCGAGGTGCTGACGTCCGCCCCGAACACACTCAGGTCCTGGTGGCGGCAGCGGCTCGCTTGGACCGGCGGTGAGTTCCGGCTGTTCGTGACCAACATCCGCTTCGTCATCTGGCACCCGTTCTTCTGGCTCTACGGGACCGTGGTCGCCATCGGCACCTTCCCCTTGCGCTGGGCCGCGGTGATCCACCCTGGACTCTCCCTGGCAGCCGCGGCGGCTGTTTACTACGGCCTGGCGATCTGGCTGCACTGGCGCTCCCGGGACCGCTGGATGCTCCTCATGCCGCTCTACACGTTGTTCTCCAGCCTCGTCCTGACTCCGATCGGCGGCTGGTCCTACCTGCGCATGGTGCTCAAGCACCGCAACGCCGGAGTCATCCGGCCGCAACTCCGGTTGGCGCGGCACGCGCTGAGCTGACGGCTGCCGGTGCCCGCACGGATAGGGTCAGGGAAAGGGCGAACTCCGGTGAAGGGTGGGTGGGTGTGTTCGGGTGTGTGGTGCATGGCGCCGGGGATTTGCGGGTTGAGGAGGTCGCTGGGCGGGAGCCGGGGCCGGGGGAAGTTTTGGTGCGGGTCGCGTACGGCGGGGTTTGTGGGTCGGATCTGCACTACTTCCACGACGGTGCTGTGGGCGACTTCGCCGTGCGGGAGCCGCTGGTGCTGGGACACGAGGTCGTGGGGCGGGTCAGTGCGGGCGGGTTGGCGGTGGGGACCGCGGTGGGGATTCATCCGGCGACGCCGTGCGGTGCTTGCCAGGAGTGCCGATCCGACCGGCGCAACATCTGTGCCTCAAGCAACTATCTCGGGAGTGCGGCGCACTACCCGCATATCCAGGGCGGGTTCGTCGAGGAGCTGATCGTTCCGGCGAATCAGGTGCGGGTGTTGCCGGCCGGGCTCGAGTTGCGGACCGCCGTACTCGCCGAGCCGCTGTCGGTGGCGATTCATGCCGTCCGGCAGGCCGGGGACGATGCGGTGGCGGGGAAGCGGGTGCTGGTGACCGGTGCGGGGCCGATCGGGCTCCTGGTGGTTGCCGCGCTGCGCAAGTCCGGGGCGGCCGAGATCGTTGTGACCGACCTCCACGAAGCACCCCTCGCTCTGGCCGCCGAAGTCGGGGCGACCCGCACGATCCGAGCCGGCACCCAGGATCCCGGCGACTGGGCGGAGGTGGCGATCGAGGCGTCGGGTACGGCTGGTGGGTTGCGGACCTGTCTCGAGCGAGTACGGCGGGGTGGGACCGTGGTTCAGGTGGGATCGCTGCCCGGTGGGGACACGGCGTTTCCGGGGAGTCTCCTGATGACGAGGGAGCTGCGGTTGGTCGGGGCGTTCCGGTTCGACCATGAGTTCGATACGGCGATCGCTTGGCTCGCGGACGGCTTGCCGGTGGAGCCGATCGTGACGCACGTGTTCCCGCTGGCGGAGGCGCGGAAAGCGTTCGAGCTGGCGGGGGACCGGACGATCGCGTCCAAGGTGTTGCTGGAGATCAGCGGCGATACACGGAGCTGAGCTTTCCTTCGGGGTCGACCGCCTCGAGGATCGCGCCGGTGATGTCGGTGAGTTGGGTGATCTGCTCGGGGGTGAGTACGTCGATCACGTGCTGACGTACCGTCTCGACGTGGCCGGGCGCGGTCGCTTTGATCTTCTTCCAGCCCGTCGCCGTCAACCGGGCATTGGTGGCGCGGGCATCTTCCGGACAGGGGAATCGCTCGACCAAGGAGCGGTCCTCGAGCCGCTTCACGACGTGTGAGAGCCGGGGGAGCGTGGCGTTCGTCTGCTGGGCGAGCGCGGTCATCCGCAATGTCCGCTTCGGCGCCTCGGACAGCATCGCCAGGACGAAGTAGTCGAAGTGGCTCAGTTCGGCGTCGCGGCGCAGTTGCGAGTCCAGGACGCCGGGCAGCAGCTCGAGGACGGCGGCCAGCCGCAGCCAAGCGGTCATCTCGTTGTCATCCAGCCAACGCGTACTCACAACACCATCCTGTCACCCGTGGCACACCACGGCATTGTTCGGTCACCGCAATAGTTGTAGCTTCAAGTAGTCCCTGCTACCGTAATAGTTGAAGGTACAACCAAAAGGAGTGGGTATGACGCACGTCAGCATCATCGGTAGCGGGAACATGGGGCAGGCCATCGCGGGCATCGTCGCGAAGGGCGGCAGCACCGTCGAGCTGTTCAACTCCACCGACAAGAACAAGGAAGTCACCGGCCAGCTGGTGATCCTGGCGACCCCGTACCCGGCGTACGACCAGGTGCTCGCGGACCGCGCGGACCAGCTGGCCGGCAAGATCGTCGTCGACATCAGCAACCCGCTGAACTTCGAGACCTTCGACTCGCTGGTCGTTCCGGCGGATGGTTCCGCGGCGGCCGAGCTGGCCGCGCAGTTGCCGGAGTCCAAGGTGCTGAAGGCCTTCAACACGAACTTCGCCGCCACGATCGCGAGCGGCACGGTCGGCGACGTACCGACGACGGTGCTGATCGCGGGTGACGACGCGGACGCCAAGGCGTTGCTGTCCGGCGTCGTCGCGGCCGGTGGGCTGAAGGCGGTCGACGCCGGTCCGCTGAAGCGTGCCCGTGAGCTCGAGGCGCTCGGTTTCCTCCAGCTCACCCTCGCCCTGGGTGAGAAGGTGGCCTGGACCGGAGGGTTCGCGCTCGTCTGAGGCGCAGCCCGAACCGGACTGAAAGCGGACTGAAAGGTCGCCCTGCTGAGGTAGGCGCAGACGAGAGGAGTCCGCGATGAAGCCGGGTGTGGGGTTGCCGACGGCCGGTGTGCCGACCGAACGGCGCGGCGCCCGGATGGAGGAGCACATCAGGGCGGTCCAGGCGGTGTGGGGGCCGGATCCGGTGGCGTACGAGGGGGAGCGCTACCGGATCGCGCCGTCCTGGGTCGGGCCGAAGCCGGTGGACGACGGTCGCGTCCGGCTGCTGGCCGGTGCGATGGCCCCGGCCTCGATCGAGCGGGCCGGACGGCTGGGCGTCGGGCTCAACCTGATCATGATGGGCTGGGAGATGTTCGACGGCGCGGTCTCGATCTTCCGGGACGCCGCCGCGAAGGCGGGCCACGACCCGGCGACACTGCCGATCGTCGTCCGCGTCAACGGAACCGTGAGCGCGCAGCCCAGAGACGACCGCGAGCCGCTGACCGGCAGTGTGGAGCAGGTGCTGGAGGACCTCGGGCGGCTCGCGGGATCCGGCGCCGACCACGTCCTCTGGGATCACTCCGACGGCGTCGACGAGCACCTCGGACTGCTGGCGGAGCTTCGCCGCGCGATCTGACCACATGCTGGCAAGCGCTTACCCCCAACCGCGCCGGAGCTGACACACTGAGTCGCCATGGAGACGCCTCGGGTGATCAACGACAACGGTGCATGGTGCTGGTTCCAGGACGAGCGGGCGCTGGTGGATCCGGACAGCGGCGTGCTGGTCGCGGGCTCGATCGCCGCACCCGAGGGCCCCGGCGGCGACTCCCGGGCGGGCAACGTTGAGCTGACAGTCGTCGACCTGCACAGCGGTACGGCGGACGTCGTCGTACTGCACGAGCGGTTCGAGGCGGACGATCACGACGTACCGGCGTTGTGGCGGCGGCGGGACGGCCGCTGGCTGGCCGTCTACACCAAGCACAAGACCGACAACCTGACGCGCTGGCGGATCAGCGAGCCGAACGACCCGCGGACGTGGGGACCCGAGCGGACCTTCGACTGGAGTGAGTTCACTGGTGGCCGCGGCGTCACGTACTCGAACCTGCACGAGCTCGACGGCCGCCTGTACTGCTTCGCGCGAGCGGTGAACGACGACCCGTGCGCATTGGTGTCCGACGACGACGGCGATACGTGGACGTACGCCGGCAAGCTCTTCACCCGGCCCAAGATCGGGTACGTCAACGGCTACACCCGCTACACGTCCAGCAAGAAGCGCATCGATTTGATCACCACCGACCACCACCCACGCGACTACAACAACTCGATCTACCACGGCTACCTCGAGAACGGCGCCCTCCACCGCACCGACGGCACCGTCGTGGACGAGAAGGCACTCGACGACGACGCGCCGTCGCAGGTCGAGCTGACCAAGGTGCTGGCCGCTGACTCGGTGTGGGACGGCGAGCCGATGACGCACGCCTGGACGATCGACATCCGCCGTTCCGGCGACGGCGAGCTCGCGGCGGTCATGCTCGCGCGCCACAACACTCCGGAGCAGCCGGAGGACGCCTTCGCGCGCGACCATCCGGTGCCGGACCACCGCTTCTTCTACGGCCGTCTCGCGCCCGGCGGTACGTGGCAGGTCCATCAGTTGGCAATGGCCGGCCACGGTCTGCTCGTGCACGAGAACGACTACACCGGCCTGGTCGCGATCGACCCGTACGACCTCGATTCGGTGTACGTCTCGACGCCGATCGATCCCCGCAAGGGCTCCGCGCGAGAGCACCACGAGATCTACCACGGCCGAACCGCCGACGGCGGCGCGACCTGGACCTGGACCCCGGTGACCGAGAACTCGGCCGTCGACAACCTTCGCCCGATCGTCGCGCCCGGCGACCCGAGCCGGGTGCCGCTGCTGTGGTTCCGCGGCCACATGAGCGCGTCCCAGCACTACACCTGCGAGGTCGTTCTCCGCGACCAGGTCAGGTGACGATCGCGTAGTCGCGGATCTTGCGGTAGATGGTCGCCCGCGACATGCCGAGCGCGAGGGCAGCGGCGGCCTTGTCGCCCTGGTGGACCGCGAGCACGTCCACGATCGCGTCCCGCTCCAGGGCCTCGAGGCGCGTGAGGTGGCGGCGTGTCGACGCCCGGCACTGCGCGGGCAGGTCGTCGACTTCAACGACCCCGGACCGGCGGCGGCGCGCGACCTCCGCGAGTACGGTCCGCAGGTGCGTCACGTTGCCGGGCCACGGCAGCCGCATCAGCTGGCTGATCGCAGCCTGCGACAGCGTCACGCCGGTGACGCCGGTGCGCGCGAGCAGGTGCGGCACCAGGGCCTGTACGTCGTCCAGATGATGGCGCAGCGGCGGTACGGCGACTGTGCGCGGGAAGAACCGCAGTAGCTGGGTGTCGAGCTCGTCCTGCGCACCCGACTGACCGGTGGTGACCGTCAAGGCGATCCACGACTCGTCGGCGAGACTGTCGCGGGCGCCCTGCAGGACGTCGACGAGCGTGTGGATGGCCTCGGTCGACAGCAGATGGGCGTGCCGGAGGATCAGATCCGCGCCGGACTCGAGCTCGGTGGCGACCGTGGTGACCAGCGCCGGATCGTCGGCGTCGACGATCGCCAGCCGCTGGCGCGGTCGCGTGTAGTGATGGACCGCGCGCAGCAGGGTCAACTTGCCGGTACCGGTTTCACCCTCGGCGACGAGCCACTCCCTGCGGCCGGCGGACTCGAGCACTTCCTGGGTGGTGTGCCGCCACACCGCACTGGTCCCGATCACCCCGGGCAGGGTCGGTACCCGCGCCGGACCACTGCTGGACTTCGCCGTGGTGCGGTGTTCACGGACCTGGACGACGCCGCCGGCGAGACGGTTGCCGAGGAACGTCGGCTGGTAGGCGAGCCGTGCGGTGATGCCGCTCGGCAGATCGGCGATGAAGGTGCACGGTCTGGTCCCGCCGCGCGCGTCCCGGGTCCGGTCGATCAGCGCGGCCTGGTCGGTCGCGTCGAAGTGCGCCTGGGCGTGTGCGTTGATCATGAACACCTCATCGCCCAACGCGATCACCGAGCCACCGGAGTGCCGGCAGGCGGCGTAGTAGTCGCTGAGCAAAGCCTGGTCCAGAGCGTTGGCCTCCTCGACGATCCGCTCCTGGATCCGGCGCGCCGCGAGCTTCGCGAACGACAGCAGGACGGCGTTCGAGTTCTGCGCCTGGGTGGTGATGTCGAGAACACCGAGCTGGCCACCGGTCACCGGGTGGGTGATCGGCGCACCGGCACAGGCGAAACGGCGCAGTACACCGGTGTAATGATCGGGACCGGACACCAGGATCGGTCCGCCGACCTCGAGTGCGGTACCGATCCCGTTCGTCCCCACCTGGGACTCGGCGTAGGTGAAACCGGGGGACAGGTCGACCGCGTCGAGTTTCCGGATCAGCCCCGGATCACCGCCGCGACGGTCCAGGACGATGCCTTTCGCGTCGGTGAGGATGATGCAGACCGGCTCGTTGGTCAGTTCGGAGGCCAGCGCGTCGATCACCGGCCGCGCGGCCCGGGTCAGGGTGCTGTCGACGTCGATTCCCGGGAAGTACGCCGGGGACGGCTGGTCGGCGTCGACCAGCGACGCTTCGGAACGCTGCCAGGACAACAGGATCGAGTCTCGGACAGATTGGCTCGACGTCATCGGACACCTCCTCGGGCCAGCGAACACTGCTCACGCTAGCTGTGCAATGGTGTGACCCGTATCTCACATTGAGACAGCAGCCCCGGTGCCGGGCCGCTTTCATCTCTGCCATCAGCTCGCCTACGCAGGAGGCAGACACAAATGAGCAGGCAGAGTCTCACCAAGGCGCACGCGAAGATCACCGAGCTCTCGTGGGAGCCGACGTTCGCGACGCCGGCCACCCGGTTCGGCACCGACTACACCTTCGAGAAGGCGCCGAAGAAGGATCCGCTGAAGCAGATCATGCGGTCGTACTTCCCGATGGAGGAGGAGAAGGACAACCGCGTGTACGGCGCCATGGACGGCGCGATCCGCGGCAACATGTTCCGCCAGGTCCAGCAGCGCTGGCTGGAGTGGCAGAAGTTGTTCCTGAGCATCATCCCGTTCCCGGAGATCTCGGCGGCGCGGGCGATGCCGATGGCGATCGACGCGGTACCGAACCCGGAGATCCACAACGGGCTCGCGGTGCAGATGATCGACGAGGTCCGGCACTCGACGATCCAGATGAACCTCAAACGTTTGTACATGAACAACTACATCGACCCGGCCGGTTTCGACATGACCGAGAAGGCGTTCGCGAACAACTACGCGGGCACCATCGGCCGGCAGTTCGGCGAAGGGTTCATCACCGGTGACGCGATCACTGCCGCGAACATCTACCTGACCGTGGTCGCCGAGACCGCGTTCACCAACACGCTGTTCGTCGCGATGCCCGACGAGGCGGCCGCGAACGGCGACTACCTGCTGCCGACCGTCTTCCACTCGGTCCAGTCCGACGAGTCGCGGCACATCAGCAACGGGTACTCGATCCTGCTGATGGCGCTCGCCGACGAACGCAACCGCCCGCTGCTCGAGCGCGACCTGCGCTACGCGTGGTGGAACAACCACTGTGTCGTGGACGCCGCCATCGGCACCTTCATCGAGTACGGCACGAAGGACCGCCGCAAGGACCGTGAGAGCTATGCCGAGATGTGGCGGCGCTGGATCTACGACGACTACTACCGCAGCTACCTGCTGCCGCTGGAGAAGTACGGACTCACCATTCCGCACGATCTGGTCGAGGAGGCGTGGAACCGGATCACCAACAAGGGTTACGTGCACGAGGTGGCACGGTTTTTCGCCACCGGATGGCCGGTGAACTACTGGCGGATCGACGCGATGACCGACCAGGACTTCGAGTGGTTCGAGGAGAAGTACCCCGGCTGGTACTCGAAGTACGGCAAGTGGTGGGAGAACTACAACCGGCTCGCCTACCCGGGCCGGAACAAGCCGATCGCGTTCGAGGACGTCGGCTACCAGTACCCGCACCGCTGCTGGACCTGCATGGTGCCGGCGCTGATCCACGAGGACATCGTGGTCGAGAAGGTCGACGACCAGTGGCGCACGTACTGCTCGGAGACCTGCTACTGGACCGACGCGGTCGCGTTCCGCGGCGAGTACGACGGACGCCCGACGCCGAACATGGGCCGGCTGACCGGCTTCCGCGAATGGGAGACGCTGCACCACGGCAAGGACCTGGCCGACATCGTGTCCGACCTGGGCTACGTCCGCGACGACGGCAAGACGCTGATCGGGCAGCCGCACCTGGATCTGGACCCGAAGAAGATGTGGACCCTCGACGACGTCCGCGGCAACACCTTCAACAGCCCGAACGTGCTGCTGAACGAGATGACCGACGCCGAGCGCGAGGCGCACATCGCCGAGTACCGCGCGAACGGCACGAAGGTCGCCTGAGGAGCACCCGGTGGCCGACAAGCACCGTATCCAGTTCGAGCCGGTCGGCATCGAGATGGAGGTCGACGAGGACGACAAGATCCTCGACGCCGCGTTCCGGCAGGGCATCCACCTGATGCACGGCTGCAAGGAGGGGCAGTGCTCCGCCTGCAAGTCGTACGTGCTCGAGGGCGACCTGCAGATGGAGCGCTACTCCACCTTCGCCTGCAACGACGCCGAGGTGGCCGAGGGCTACGTACTGCTCTGCCGGGCCCACGCCTTCAGCGACTGCACGATCGAGTTGCTCAACTTCGACGAGGACGAGCTGCTCGGCGGCATCCCGATCCGGACCGTGACGACCGAGGTCGCGGCGATCGAACCGGTCACCCGGGACATCGTGTCGCTGCGGCTGCGGCTGCGGCCGGCCGAGCCGTTCGACTTCAAGCCCGGGCAGTACGCCGACCTCACCATCCCGGGCACCGACGAGCACCGGTCGTTCTCGATGGCGACCACGCCGTCGGCGGCCGGCGAGATCGAATTCCTGATCAAGAAGTACCCCGGCGGCCGGTTCTCCGGGCTGCTCGACGACGGCCTCGCGGTCGGCGACGAGCTGTCGCTGACCGGCCCGTACGGTTCGTCGACGCTCAAGGACGGGCACGTGCTGCCGGTCGTCTGCATCGCCGGCGGTGCCGGGATGGCTCCCATCCTGTCGATTCTGCGGCACCTCGGCGAGACCGGCAGCACCCGTCCGGTCCGGTTCTACTACGGCGCGCGGACCGCGGCGGATCTGTTCTACCTGGACGCGATCCGCGCGGTCGGCGCGACGCTGACCGACTTCGAGTTCGTGGCGTGTCTGTCCGAGACGGCCGAGGGCGAGTTCGAGAGCGGCAACGTCACCGACGTGGTCGAGCGACGGGAATCGGAGCTGCACAGGTGCGAGGCGTACCTGTGCGGTCCGCCGCCGATGGTCGACGCCGCACTCGCCCTGCTCGACAACCACGGCGTACCGAAGGACCAGGTCTTCTACGACAAGTTCACCAGTCCAGTTACCGATCCAGTGACCGATGGAGTCTGAGATGACACAGACCAAGCAGCGCAGTTTCCCGAGGATCGAGTTCACCGACTCCGAGGCCGGCGCGCGGGAGTTCCCCAGCTCGACCAGCCGGACCTACAACTACTACAAGCCGGCCAAGCTGCGGGCGACGACGTACGAGGACGTCACGGTCGACGTGCAGCCGGACCCGGACCGGCATCTCAGCCAGGGCTGGATCTACGGCTTCGGCGACGGTCCCGGCGGCTACCCGAAGGAATGGACGGCGGCCAAGTCGTCCAACTGGCACGCGTTCCTGGACCCGAACGAGGAGTGGGACCAGACCATCTACCGCAACAACTCCGCGGTGGTACGACAGGTGGACCTGTGCCTGCAGAACGCCAAGCGGGCCCGGGCGTACGACGGCTGGAACACGGCCTGGCTGAAGTTCATCGAGCGCAACCTCGGCGCCTGGATGCACGCCGAGCACGGCCTCGGTCTGCACGTCTTCACCGCCGTGCAGCGGTCCGGCCCGACCAACATGATCAACACCGCGGTCGCGGTGAACGCGGCGCACAAGCTGCGGTTCGCACAGGACCTCGCGCTGTTCAACCTGGACCTGAGCGAGGCCCACGTGCCATTCGACGGCGCGGCGCACAAGGAGGTCTGGCAGTCGGCGCCGGAGTGGCAGCCGACCCGCCAGATGGTCGAGCAGCTGACCGCGGTCGGTGACTGGTGCGAGCTGCTGTTCGCGACCAACATCGTCTTCGAGCAGCTCGTCGGCTCGCTGTTCCGGACCGAGCTGGTGATGCAGATCGCGGCCCGCAACGGCGACTACATCACGCCGACGATCGTCGGCACCGGCGAGTACGACTACGACCGCGACCTCGGCTACTCGCGCAACCTGTACCGGCTGCTGACCCGCGACGAGCAGTACGGCGAGCGCAACCAGCAGCTGTTCGGCGACTGGCTGGCGACCTGGGTACCGCGGGCGCTCGCGGCGGCGCAGGCGCTGCAGCCGATCTGGTCGCAGCCGGCCGACAAGGCCGTGACGTTCGCGTCGAGTTTCGACGCGGCCAAGGACAAGTTCCGCTCGTTGCTCGGTGAGCTCGGGCTCGACACCCCGAAGGAGCTGGACCAGTGACCACGATGCAGTTCGGATCGCAGACGAAGTTCTCCAACAAGTGCGGCGTGACCCTGATGAACACGCCGGTCGGCCGGGTGGTCGCGGATGTGATGGGTGCGAAGGAAGGCGTCGAGCTGACCGAGTACCCGTCGATGATCCGGGTCGACGGGATCGGCGTCCTCGACTTCGACTACGCCGAGCTGACCGACGCGCTCGGCTCGGAGTTCGACGGGGCGGTGTTCGAGGAGATCAGCTCGACGCACTACGGCCGGATGGTTCACCTCGACGAACGCACGCTGCTGTTCGCCAGCCCGGAGGACGCCGCCGAGTACATCGGCTTCGACCTCACCGCGCACTGAAGGAGCCCGGCATGTACGAAAAGGACGGCGAGAAGTACTTCGTGGTCGACGCGCACGTCCACATCTGGGACGGCCGTGCGTCGAACCTGAAGAACGTGCACGGCAAGCAGTTCATCGACTGCTTCTACGACTACCACAAGAACCTGAGCCCCGAAGAAGTCGTGTGGGACTACGACACCTACACCTACTACGGCGGTCAGCGGTTGATGAAGGACCTGTTCGAGGACGGGTACGTCGACCACGCGATCTTCCAGGCGACGCTGCTCAGCGACTTCTACAAGACCGGGTTCGGCCAGACCGAGGAAGCGTTCGGGCTGGCCCAGGAGCACCCGGACAAGCTCACCTACAACCACGCGTACGACCCGCGCAACGGAGAAGCGGGCCTCGAGCAACTACGGCGTGACGCGGAGCGGATGAACCTCAAGGGCGTGAAGCTCTACACCGCCGAATGGCACGGTGACTCGCGCGGCTACAAGCTCGACGATCCGTGGTCGCGGCGGTACCTGGAGGAGTGCCTGAAGCTCGGGATCAAGAACATCCATGTGCACAAGGGCCCCACGATCCGGCCGCTGGACCGGGACGCGTTCGACGTCGCGGACATCGACAAGGTCGCCACCGACTACCTCGACCTGAACTTCGTCGTCGAGCACGTCGGGCTGCCCCGGCTGGAGGACTTCTGCTGGATCGCCACCCAGGAGTCCAACGTGTACGGCGGTCTCGCGGTTGCGATCCCGTTCATCCACACCCGGCCGCGGTACTTCGCCCAGATCATCGGGGAGCTGCTGTACTGGATCGGCGAGGACAAGATCTTCTTTGCCAGCGACTACGCGTTGTGGACGCCGAAGTGGCTGATCGAGAAGTTCGTGGACTTCCAGATCCCGGCGGACCTGACCGAGTACGCGCCGATCACGACCGAGCAGAAGAAGAAGATCCTCGGCCTGAACGCCGCGGCGATGTACGGCATCGACGTACCGGAGGAACTGCGGCTGCCCACCGTGGCCGGCGACGCCCCGGTCGAGGTCGCGGCGGGCGCGCGGTCATGATCGCGATGGCCGCCAAGGCGCTGCCGGCCTCCCAGCCGGCAGCGCGGCCGGATGCTCGGCCGGATGCTCGGTCGGTGTCACTGTCGGAAAGGGTGCTGGCCGCCCTGTCCACGGTGGTGGACCCGGAGCTGGACGAGCCGATCACCGAGCTCGGCTTCGTCCGCTCGATCCGGATCCGGAACGGTGACGTGACCGTGCACCTGCGGCTGCCGACGTCGTTCTGCTCGCCGAACTTCGCCTACCTGATGGCGTCCGACGCGCTGGACGCCCTCCGGCAGGTGGAGCGGATCGGCAGGGTGGTCGTCCAGCTGGACGACCACCACGACTCGGACAAGATCAACGCCGGCCTCGCGGCGGACGCCGGGTACGTCGGGACGTTCGGTGTCGAGGCGGAGACCAGCCTCGACGAGCTGCGCGAGATCTTCCACCGCAAGGCGCACACCGCCGCGATGGAACGCTGCGCCGAAGCACTGCTGCGGACCACCGAGCTGGCCGTGGACGAACTCCACGCGGCCAGGCTCGCCGACGTACCGGCGGGTCCGCACAAGGAGGCGTTGCTCCGCCGGCGGGCCGCGGTCGGACTCGGTGTCCGGCCGGACGACCCGCTGGTGGTGGACGAGGAAGGCCGGCCGCTCGCGGCCGCGGACGTGCCGCTGCGACTGCGGTTCGCGAAGGCGGTGCGGATCTCGATCGAGGGCAACGCGCACTTCTGCCGCGGGCTGCTGGCCACCAGGTACGGCGACGTCACCACAGATGTCACGCCGGATGTCACAACGGAGAGGAGCACGTCATGAGAGCGGTCCAGGTGGTCGGGTACCACACCGATCTGCGACTCGACGACGTACCGGAACCCAAGCTCGAAGGACCGCTCGACGTGATCGTCAAGGTCGGCGGTGCGGGGGTCTGCCGGACCGACCTGCACATCCTCGAAGGGCAGTGGGCGGAGAAGTCCGGCGTCACGCTGCCCTACACGATCGGCCACGAGAACGCCGGGTGGGTGCACGAGATCGGCGACGCGGTCACGAACGTCAAACCGGGCGACAAGGTGATCCTGCACCCGCTGATCACATGCGGTCTGTGCCGGGCGTGCCGCTTCGGCGACGACGTGCACTGCGAGAACAGCCAGTTCCCGGGCATCGACACCAACGGCGGGTACGCCGAGTACCTGCGGACGACTGCCCGGAGCGTCGTCCGGATCGACGACTCGCTCGAACCCGCGGACGTCGCGGCGCTCGCCGACGCGGGCCTCACGGCGTACCACGCAGTGCGCAAGGCCGCGGCGGCCCTGCGGCCCGGCGACGTCTGCGTGATGATCGGCGCCGGCGGTCTCGGGCACATCGGGATCCAGGTGCTGAAGGCTATCTCGGCCGCGACGCTGGTCGTCGTCGATCGCAATCCGGCCGCGGTCGAGCTCGCGGTGTCGATCGGCGCCGACCACGGGATCGTTGCCGACGGCACCCAGGTCCAGCAGGTGCACGACCTCACCGGCGGCCGTGGCGCCGCGGCGGTCGTCGACTTCGTCGGTGAGGGCGGAGCGACCGCCGAGGGTGTGCTGATGCTGCGCCGGGCCGGCAACTACTACGTGGTGGGGTACGGCGAGAACATCGACGTCCCGACCATCGACATCATCTCGACCGAGATCAACTTCGTCGGCAACCTGGTCGGCTCCTACACCGACCTGCAGGAACTCATGGTGCTCGCCGCGCAGGGCAAGGTCACCCTGCACACCAGCAAGTACGCGCTCGCCGACTTCCAGACCGCGATCGACGACCTCGACCGCGGGCTCGTCCGCGGCCGGGCGATCCTCGTCCCCTGACCTCACCGTCAAGCAGTACCTCCGACTCAGCACACTGCCCGCGACCCGAAAGGCGGCCCGATCATGGCCAAGGAACTGCGGTTCGACGAAGAAGCACGACGCCTGCTCGAGTCCGGGGTGAACGCCCTGGCCGACGCGGTGAAGGTGACCCTGGGCCCGAAGGGCCGCAACGCGGTCCTGGAGAAACTGACCGGGCCGCCGACGATCACCAACGACGGCGTCACGATCGCCCGTGAGATCCAGCTCCGCGAGCCGTTCGCGAACATGGGCGCCCAGCTGGTGAAGGAAGTCGCGATGAAGACCAACGGCGTGGTCGGCGACGGGACGACGACCGCGACCGTGCTCGCGCAGGCGATGGTCCGTGAAGGGCTGCGTGCGGTCGATGCGGGCGCCAACCCGATGCGGGTCCGCCGCGGGATCGAGCAGACCGTACCGGTCGTGGTCGCGACGCTGCGGTCGTGGGCCGCGGAGGTCGGCGGCGGCCAGGACCTGCGGCACATCGCGGCGATGGCGGCCGGGGACGACGAGGCGATCGGCGAGGTGATCGCGGCGGCGGTCGAGCGGGTCGGCCGGACCGGCGTGGTCACCACCGAGGAGTCCGACGAGTTGGGGATGTCGGTCGAGGTGGTCGACGGAATCGAGTTCGACCACGGGTACGTGTCGGCGTACATGGTCACCGACCGGGAGCGGATGGAGGCGGTCCTCGACCATCCGGTGATCCTGCTGACCAACCGCAAGATCACCCAGGTGCAGGACATCATGCCGACGGTCGAGGTGGCCAAGCGCGCCGACCGGCCGCTGGTGGTGCTGGCCGAGGACGTCACCGGTCCGGCCCTGCAGTTCCTGGTCGGCGGGAACATGCACAACACGATGCGGTCGGTCGTGGTCCGCGCGCCGGGGTTCGGGCATCGCCGGATCGCCGAGCTGGAGGACCTCGCGGTGGCGCTCGGCGGCCACGTGATCGCCCAGGACACCGGCCTCGAACTCGCCGAGGTGTCGATCGAGCATCTCGGCACCTGTGACCGGATCACGATCAGCGAGGGCGGTACGACGATCGTCGGCGGGCACGGCGACGCGGCGCTGGTCGACACCCGGCTGCGGCAGCTCGAGACGCAGTTCGAGCGCGCCCGGATCGACGCCGACCGCGACTGGCTCCAGCTCCGCTCGGCCCGGTTGTCGGGGCGGGTGGCAGTGATCCGGGTCGGCGGCGCGACCAGCGTCGAGCTCAAGGAACGGATGCTGCGGGTCGAGGACTCGCTGGCCGCCACTCGGGCGGCGGTCGAAGAAGGTGTGGTGGCCGGCGGCGGTACGGCGCTCGTCCAGGCGCAGGAGGCGGTGTCCCGCGTCGAGCTCACTGGTGACGACGCGATCGGCCGCGAGGTCGTCCGGCGCGCACTCCCGGAGCCGCTGCGGTGGATCGCGATCAACGCCGGGTACGACGGTGACGAGGTCGTGGCGAAGGTGGCGAGCCTGCCGCTCGGTCATGGGTTCAACGCACTCACCGGCCGGTACGACGACATGTTCGACGAGGGCGTGATGGATCCGCTGAAGGTGACCCGCGCCGCCCTGGAGAGCGCGGCGTCGATCGCGGCGTTGCTGATCACCACCGAGACGGCGGTCGTCGAGGAGGTCGTCGGGCATCCCGGGGCGATCATGGCGCCCGGCTTCGGCGATCTCGCTGAGGGCATGGTTCGGCCGTCGAACATCTACTGAGTGTCCGGTGTCTGTCATGGTTGCGTCCGAGCCGTCCGTCGCGCAGTTGGCGGCGGCGGCCCGGACGTTCAGCCTGCTGGTGTCGCCGGTTCGGCTGCACCTGGTCTGGCTCGCCGCGCAGGGTGAGTACGACGTGGGCACGCTGGCGGCACACGCCGGCGTACCCATCACCACAGCCAGCCAGCAGCTGGCCAAACTGCGCATCGCCGGGCTGATCGCGGCGCATCGGCACGGCCGGCACCAGATCTACACCGTCGAGGATCCGCACGTGCTGGCGCTGCTCGACCAGATCTTCGCCCACATCACCCCGGCCGGAACGATCGCGCCGCCGGAGCGGAGTGCGGTCTGAAAGGGGCAGCTCGGTGCGCCTGGCGCTAGATGGTACCGAACGGTACTATCTAGCGCGTGGACATTCCGGTACGGCGGTTGTGGCTGGCGGTGTTGTGCGGATACCTGGCGTTCGGGGCCACGCTGCAGGTGCTGCCGATGTACGTCCCGGCGACGTTCGGCGGCGGAGCCGCGGCCAGCGGGACCGCGGTGGGGATCGCGTTCCTGGCGACTGCTTGTGCCCGGCCGTTCGCCGGGTGGCTGGCGGATGCGGGCTGGTCCCGGCCGGTCGTGCTGACCGGGGGAGTGCTCGCGGCGATCGGTGGCTTGGGGCAACTTTTCGCTCCGCAGTTGAGTGTGTTGCTGGTTGCGCGGCTGGTGATGGGTGCGGGCGAGGCCGCGCTGTTCTCGGCGGCGCTGCCGTGGGTGCTGACCGGTGCGCGAGTCGGTCGGCGCGGGCAGTTGGCCGGCTGGTTCGGATTGTCGATGTGGGGCGGGTTGGCCGGTGGTCCCGTGCTGGCGACCGCTCTGGTTCGCTTGGTTGGTGGCGTCGAGGTTGTCTGGTGGGTCGTCGTCGCGTTGTGTCTGGCGCCGGTCGTGCTGGTGGCGACGACGCGGAGCGATCCCGGCCGGAGTGAACCGCTGGCGCGAGTTCGGGCGCTGCGCGATCTGGTGCCGAGCGGCGTGCAGTTGCCGGGAGCAATCATCGGCTTGGCTGCCTACTGCTACGGCACCGTGGCGGCGCTGCTGGTCCTACGGTCTGCGCACCTGTGGATCGCGGACTATGCGCTGACCGTGTTCGCGGTCGCGTTCCTGCTGCTGCGGTTCGCCGGGAGTCCGCTGGTCGACCGCTTCGGCGGTCGCCTGGTCGCGCTGGCCACCGCGGCCGTGGAGATCGTGGCACTGCTCGGGATTGCGCTCGCGGACGATCCGGCCATGGTGCTCGGGTGTACGGCGCTCGCCGGCTTCGGGATGGCGCTGGTCTACCCGGCGGGTGTGTCGATGACGCTCGACCGGGTGCGCGGGCAGCGGCCGGGTCTCTCGATGGGCGTGATGACGTCGTTCTGGGATCTCGGCGTGCTGGTCGCCGGGCCGCTCGGTGGACTGATCGCCGAACGGAGCGGGTTCCCGGCCGCCTTCCTGGTGGCGGCCGCCGCCGGCCTGGCGAGTGTCGGCGTACTGCTCAGAATGCCGCGTCGAGCAAGGTCTCCACGATGACGCGAGCCTCGGCGCCCAGCCCTGGATCCTGGTCGACGGCGCTGATCAGCGTCGCCCCTTCGAGGACGACGACCAGCTGCCGCGCTGTCGTCCGCGGATCATGCGCGCCGGCCTCGGTCAGCAACCGCTCGAAGAGCTCGCGGTAGAAGGCGAGGTGATCCTGGGCGAGGCGTCGCGGTGCGCCGTCGGCGCCGCGGTCCTCGGTGGCCGCGTTCATCATCGCGCAGCCGCGGAACCCGGCCTCGGTGTACCACTCCGCGACCAGGTCGAAGACCGCCAGGATCCGGTCGCGGCCGGGTGGCGCCGCCTCGACGGCGACGTTGTGCCAGGCCCGGACCCGGTGCGTGCGGTCGGTGAGGACGGCCTCGACCAGCCCTTCCTTGGAGCCGAAGTTCTTGTAGATGGTGAGTTTGGACGCACCGGCCGCCTCGACGATGTCGTTGATCCCGGTCGCGTGGATCCCGCGCCGGCCGAACACCTCGGCCGCCGCCTTCAGGATCCGCGCCTTCGTCGCCTCGGGATCCAGTCGCTCACCCGCCTTGACCGGCATCGTGGCACCACCTCCAGGGCCCACCCTACCGAGCTGGACCAAGTTGAGAACGATCGGTACTATCTATCCTCATGTGGACAGCGACAGGTTTCGAGGACGTGGCCGCGGCGTTCGAGCGCAACTTCGTCGAGCGGGGCGAGGTGGGGGCGGCGTTCGCGGCGTACCACCGCGGTGAGCTGGTGGCCGACCTCTGGGGTGGCACGGCCGACCCCGCGACCGGGCGGCCGTGGGATCGCGACACAGTGCACCTGATGTTCTCCGGAACCAAGGGGCCGAGCAGTGCGTGTGTGTTGCTGCTGGTCCAGCGCCGGCGGATCGCACTGGACGACCCGGTCAGTCGGTACTGGCCGGAGTTCGGTGCCGAGGGCAAGGAACGGGTGACGATCGCCGAGGTGCTGTCCCACCAGGCCCGGCTCCCGTGGGTCGAGGCCGGGTACGCCGATCTGCTCGACCATGACGCGATGGCCGCCCACCTGGCCGTGCAGGCGCCGGCATCCGATCCGCGGGCAGGCTTCATGTACCACGCGGTGACCTGGGGCTGGCTCGTGGACGAACTCGTGCGCCGGGTCGACGGGCGCACCGTCGGACAGTTCTTCGCCGACGAGTTCGCCGCGCCGCTGGGCCTCGAGGTCTGGATCGGTCTGCCCGACGACCTGCATTCCCGGGCGGCAACGATGGTCGCCCCGGACGGCGTCCTGGTGGACGGCCCGTGGGACGAACTGAACCGGCCGAATCCGCTCTGGATCCCGGGCGCGGAGCAGCTCTGGAACAGTGCCGAGTACCGCGGCGCCGGCCTGCCCGCGGTCGGCGGTTACGCGACGGCCCGTGGGATGGCGCGTTTCTACGCGTCGCTGCTCGGCGAGGTGGACGGCGTCCGGGTGCTCTCGCCGGAGACCGTCGAACTCGGCCGGAAGGAAATCCGCCGTGGCACCGAACCGACCTGGGGAGCGCCGATGGTGTACGGCGCCGGCTTCGAACTGCAGGCCGGTGAACGGCGGATGGGAGACGAGCCCGACGCCTTCGGTCATGGTGGTGCCGGCGGTTCGCGGCACGGCGCCTGGCCGGGCCGCGAGGCCGCCTTCTCCTACCTGATGAACGAGCTGCGGGTCGGCCCCGACCCGCGCTCGATCACTTTGCTGGACGCACTCAGCCGAGGTATTCGCGCCACGGGCCGGTGATCGCCAGCGTGATCCCGGGCGTCTGGATGTTGACGAACAGGATCTTGCCGTCGGCCGAGAACGCCGGACCGGTGAACTCGGAGTCGTTCAGCATGTTCCGGGCGATTGCGTACGTCGGTCCGCCCGGCGTCGCGCTCAGCACGTGGCTGCTCGCGTTGCCGTCCTCGGCCAGCACCAGCGACCCCCACGGCGTCACGGTGACGTTGTCCGGGCTGTCGAAGTTGAAGTCGTCGTACCGCGCCGCGGCGCCGGTGTCCGCGGCGGCGTTCTCCGGGAAGTACGTGACCAGCTGAATGGTCTTCGCGGCGTAGTTGTAGAACCAGACCATGCCGTCGTGCGGGATCGCGTCGGCGGGCAGGTCGGAGGTACCGGATTCGGCGTAGGAGTTGACGACGTACACGCCCTCGTCGGTGCCGAAGACACCTTCGAACTTCTTGCCGCGGGTGACCTGGCCGTCGGTGAACTGCTTGCGCACCGAGGTCGTGCCGGCGTCCCGGTCGGGGACCGGCACCCAGGCGACCCGGAAGGGGCGGAGCAGTTGCGCCGAGGTCAGGTACGCGACGTCCGGGATCGGCTTGCCGTCGTCACCGAGGATCGCCAGCGCCTCGAGGGTGCCGAAGTCCTTGTCCTGCAGGTCCTGCCAGCTGCGCGCGTTGAGCTTGTACCCGCGCGGCGCGGCCCAGCGGTAGAACAGGCCGTTCGGTCCGGACGCGTCCTCGGACAGGTAGATGTGGGTCCGGTCCTGGTCGATCGCGAGCGCCTCGTGGGCGTACCGGCCGAGTGCCTTCAGCGGGACCGGGTGCGCGGTCTTGCCGTCGCCCCACACCTCGAAGACGTACCCGTGGTCCTTCAGCCGGGTCTTGCCGTCGGCCTTGCTCTCGGTCTCCTCGCAGGTCATCCATGTGCCCCACGGCGTCGGGCCGCCGGCGCAGTTGGTCAGGGTGCCGGAGATGCCGACCCATTCACCGCGGTTGCTGCCGTCCCGGTCGACGCTGATCACCGTGCAGCCGCCGGCCGCGCCGACACCGCTGTCGTACACGGTGCCCGGGATCTGCGGCACGCCGAGGGTGCTGTTGTCGCTGATCTCGTGGTTCTGGATCAGCAGGTACTTGTGGCCGGCGCTGAACACGGCGGTGCCGTCGTGCGCGTTCGGGGTCGGCTGGCCGCTCGCGAGCCTGGTCTCGCCGGCCTGCGTGACGATCTTGTACCGGAACCCGGGCGGCAGGGCAAGCAGGCCCTTCGGGTCGTCCAGCAACGGCGGGAACGGCTTGTGCTGACGCACCGGCGGGCGGCCGCCGTGCGAAGCCGGCGCGGCCTCCGCCAGCGTCGGCACGGTACCGACGGCGGTGAACCCGACGCCGGCCGCGCCCGCGGCGGCGCCCCGGAGGACGGAACGACGATCGACTGACATGGATGTGACTCCTTGGACGGAACGATTCCCAGGCAAGATCTGGGCAGTCGTGATCCTGCACGCCGTGCACCGACAGGCGGCGAACTCCACGTGAACAACCCTGGACACCTGGCTGCAACGAACAGGTCCTGGCCGGCGTCTACTGTGGGAGGTGATCGAGATGCGCAAAGTGATCGGTGCGGTCAGGGCGACCGGCGTTCTGGCGGCAACCGTGCTTCTGGTTGCATGTGGCAGTGAGGCCGGTCGCGAGTCCGGCAGTTCCGGTGCGGGAGGACAACCGTCGATGACGCCGAGCAGCAGTCCCAGCGATCCCAGCAGTACACCCAGCAGCCCATCGAGCAGTACGCCTAGTGCGAGCCCGAGTGCGACGCCGGGCGGCAGTGTGACGGACCAGGCCAAGGCGGATCTCGCCCAGCGGCTCGGGGTCGACGCCGCCCAGATCAGGGTGATCAGCTCCGAGGAGGTGACCTGGCGGGACGGCAGTCTCGGCTGTCCGGAGCCGGGGATGATGTACACCCAGGCGCTGGTGCCCGGGACCCGGACCGTGCTCGAGGCCGGCGGGAAGCAGTACCACTACCACTCCGGCGGTCACCGGGCGCCGTTCCTTTGTGAGCGTCCGAGCCCGCCGACCGGTTGAAAACTTTCCCGATCACCGGGTGTATCACCGCGCGCCGAGGGTGACTCCGCAGAAATGGGGGGTTGCCCTCGGGCCGCTGCAAGGGGGAGGGCGGAGCGAGGGCGCGCAACAGGGGGAGGCTGACGCGGTGCAGGACCCGGAGGTCACGCTGGGGGTCCGCACCGCGTCAGCGCGCCCACGCCGACTCGTGACTGCCGGATCAGGCAGGTCAGGCGAGTGAGGCGAGGGCGTCGGCAGCGCGGAGCACCGGTCCGGCGCCGGGGGACGGTTGGGTGAGCGCGAACGCCAGCAGCGCGTCGGCTGCCTGCTGCGCGTTCTCACCGGTGACCGACATCCGGCCGGCGATCAAGCCGGCCACGAGCGGTGTCGCGAACGACGTACCGCTCCAGCGGGCCATGCCCTTGAAGGACCGCAGTTCACCCGTGTTCGGTGGCTCGGTGCACTCGTAGTCGCCGGTGAGGAACGCGTTGACGAGGTGCTCACCGGGTGCGTAGACGTCGACCCAGCCACCGAAGTTGCTGAAGGCCGCGCGGTCGCGGCCGTTGTCGGCCAGTGCACCGACACCGACGGCTTCGGGAAAGGCCGCCGGCCAGAAGTAGTCGCGCGACGATTCGTTCCCCGCGGCGGCCACCAGGGTCAGACCGTTGACGCGGTTCAGCCGCGTCTGGACGAAGACGTCGAGTCCCAGCGGCGGCAGGTCGAACCGGGTCCGGGTTCCCGCGGAGAGACTGATGATGTCCGGCGCGAGGTCGAGCACCTCGTCGAGCGCCGCCGCCAGATCGAACTCCCACATCGCACCCGCGGTGGTGAAGTAACTCTTCACCACGACCTCGACGTTGCGCGCGATCGACCGCAGCACCCCGGCGACGAACGTCCCGTGCCCGGCGTACGGCCGGATGCGTCCGGAGGAGTCGAACGCGTCCTCCGGATCGCCGGTCACCCCGGCCAGCCAGTACGCCGCGGGCGCCTCGGACCAGCCGACGTCGAGAACCACCACCTTCACGCCGCGACCGTCCGCGGCACCATCGGCCAGGAACGGCGTCGGGAGCACCGGGTCCGGCGGGCTGCCGGGTGGAACCTCCTCTGGTTCGGTCGCCGGGCACGGGCTGACGCTCGGTGTCACGTAGAACAGATGCTCCGGCGTGACCACACCGCGCCCGAGCCGCAGGTCGGCGTACTTGAGGAACCGCTGGGTCGGCGACGGGTCCTCGGGTGCCTCCTTCGGGACCTCGGCCGGCAGCACCAGTCGCGTCACGCCGCCGATGCCGCCGTCGGCGGGTTGCCCGCCGCGGAACAGTTCGACCACCCGTGGGACGTCCTCGTCGCGGACCAGCACGACGCCGGTGCGGTAGAGATAGTCGGCCCCCTCCGGCCGCTTCTCCCAGTCCTCCGGAAACACCGCGACGTCGCGTCCGAAGGCCTCCAGAATCAGTCTGATCTGAGAGATGAATTTTCTGTCGTTCGTTTGATCGGCCACCCGAATCCTTCCCCCTGGTTTCACGAATGACCGATATGATTACAGAGTGCCATCGGCCGGGGGGAGTGCTGAGGCGGCAGAAAGTCTGGAGAATCTGCTGCCGCTTGCTTTGTCACGTCCGCACGACGCGATCGCGTCGGCGCGGACGGTGCTGGCGCGCGGTCCGGCGTACCTCGAGGCCTCGATCGCGCATCAGGCCTGGGGGATCAGCCTGCGCCAGCTCGGCGATGTCACGCGGGCGGTGCGCGAGCTGCGGACTGCGCTGCGGCTCGCGGAGCGGTGCGGACGGTCGGAGCGCGAGGCGGATGTCCTTGCCACGTTGGGCGCAACGCTCGGGCGGGCCGGACGGACGCGCGAGGCGCTGGTCCGGCTCGACCGGGCCGTGGAGCTCAGCCGTGGTGCGCTGACCGGGCGCGTGCTGTTGCGCCGAGCCGACGTGTTGCTGGTGCTCGGCCGGCATCGCGAGGCGCTCGACGACCTGCGCTCGGCGATCACGCGACTGCGGCGATCGGGCGACCAGGTATGGGAGGCGCGGTCGCGGAACTACCGCGGTTTCATCCAACTCGCCCTGGGCGGTACGAGAACCGCGGATGCCGATTTCGCGGTCGCGGAGAAGCTGTACGCCGCGACCGGCCAGGAATTCGAGTACGCCGAGGCGCGCCAGAACCGCGGCCTGGTCGCGTACGCGCGCGGCGACCTGCCCGCGGCGCTGCGGTACCTGGACGAGGCCGGCCGTCGGTTCGCCGCCGTCGACGTGGTCTGGCCGGACCTGGCGATCGACCGGGCGGGCGTCCTGCTGGCCGCGGGCCTGAGCGCGGAGGCGCTGGCCGAGCTGGACCAGGCGATCGAGGCCGAGGGCGGTACGGCGACCAAGCGCGGCGAGCTGTTGTTCGCGGCGGCGACCGCGGCGCTGGCGGCCGGCGATCCGGTGGCGGCACGGGAACGGGCGGAGCGGGCGCGGCGGTTGTTCTCCGCGCAGCGGCGCGAGTGGTGGTCGGTGCGGTCGTCGATGGTGCTGCTCGAGGCGCGATACCAGTCGGGAGAGCGCGGCGAGCAGTTGCTGCGCCGGGTGAGTGCGGTGGCCGGTCGGCTCGACGCTCTCGGTGCAGCCGAGGCTTCGGCCGCGCATCTGCTCGCCGGCCGACTGGCGTTGGCCGCGGGCCGAAGACGCGCGGCGGATCGTCAACTGGAGTTGGCCGGACGGCACAGCAAGGACGCCCCGCCGATGGCGCGAAGCGCTGCCTGGCTGGCGAAGGCGTTGCGGGCCGAGGCGCGTGGCGAGCAGCGGCGGATGCTGTCGGCGTGTGGTCGCGGTCTGGACGCGCTCGACGAGCACCGGCTGGCGATGGGCGCGACCGAGTTGCGCGCGCTGGCGACCGGACGAGGTGCCGAGCTGGCGGCGCTCGCATTGCGGGATGCGTTGCGGTGCGACGATCCCCGACGCTTGCTGGTTTGGGGCGAGCGGTGGCGGGCGACCGCACTCGGCGTACCACCGGTGCGGGCGTCGGACGACGCGCACCTGGCGGGAGAGCTCGCGGCGTTGCGGGACGTCGTACGGAGGCTTGATGCGGCGCCTGATCCGTCGCTCGATCGCGAACGCCGGCGGTTGGAGAAGGCGGTGCGCGACCGGACGTTGCGGGCCGCGGGTCACTCGTCGCGTGCGGTACGGCCGGATCGGCTGGACGTCGACGAGTTGGTCGAGGCGTTGGGTCCGACGGTGTTGGTGGAGCTCGTCGAGGTGGACGGCGTACTGCACGCGGTGGTGGTGCGCGACGGGCGGATCACACAGCACGAGGTCGGTCCGCTGGCGGCGGCAGCGCTGGAGGTCGAGCGGTCGCGCTTCAGGCTCCGGCGGCTCGCGCATGCCCGCGGTCATGCCCAGCTCGGGCCGTCGCTCGACGTTTTGGGTACGCGGTTGGCCGACGCGATCCTCGGACCGGCGCAGGAGGTGTTCGGTGATCGGCCGGTCGTGGTCGTGCCGCCCGCGCGGCTGCAGGCGCTGCCGTGGGGACTGCTGCCGGCGCTGGGCGACCGGGCCGTGAACGTGGCACCGTCGGCCGCGACCTGGTTGCGCGCGCGACGTTTGCGGCCGCCGAGCGATCGGCGGGTGGTGCTCGTACTCGGGCCGGGGTTGTCGGCCGGCCGCGCGGAGGTGTTGCGGCTGGCGGAGCAGTACCCGGATGCGACCGTCCTGGCCGACGGTGACGCGACCGCGGAGAAGGTACTGCGGGAGCTCGACGGCGCATGGATCGCGCACATCGCGGCGCACGGCACGTTCCGCGCGGACAGCCCGCTGTTCTCGTCGCTGCGGCTCGACGACGGTCCGCTGACCGTGTACGACTTCGAGCGGCTGCGCAGAGCGCCGTACCGGATGGTGCTGTCCAGTTGCGATTCCGGGCTGGCAAAGCCGGTCGGTGCCGACGAACTGCTGGGCTTGAGCAGCAGCCTGATCCCGCTCGGCGCGGCCGGGATCCTGGCGAGCGTCGTCCCGGTCAACGACCCCGCGACCACGCCGTTGATGCTCGCGGTGCACGAGCAGTTGCGGGCGGGGGAGAGCTTGGCGGCCGGCTTCGCGACGGCCCGCCGAGAGTCTGCAGGTGATCCGGTCGCGGACGCGGCCGGGCGGTCGTTCGTTGCGCTGGGCGCGTGATGTATCAGAAGTCGTCCGGGCCACTCCTTATCAATGAGAGACGTGAGAAGCCGGTAGGAGTGGTCCGGTGGGAGAGGGGACGGCATGCGGGACGATCCGACTGTCGTCGACCTGGTCACCCGGGCCAGGGACGGCGAGAAGGCGGCATGGGACGAGCTGGTGGAGCGGTACGCACCGCTCGTCTACTCGGTGTGCAGGCGGTATCGCCTGGCACCGCCGGACATCGACGACGTCGGGCAGAGCGTGTGGCTGCGGCTGGTCGAGCACCTGCCCGGCCTGCGGGAGCCGGCCGCGTTGCCGGGCTGGATCGCGACCACGACCCAGCGCGAGTGCTTCCGGTTGATCCGCGCGAGCAGCCGGGTCGAAGCGGTCGATCCCGGCCAGGCACCCGACGTGCCCGAACAGGCGATCGCGGAGGAGGAAGTCCTGCGGCACGAACGCCGCACGATCCTGCGGACCGCGTTCGCCCAGCTGTCGCGGAAATGCCAGCAGCTGCTGGCGATGTTGATGCAGGACCCGCCCGCGCCGTACGACGAGATCAGCCGGCGACTGCAGTTGCCGATCGGGAGTATCGGGCCGAGCCGGGCACGCTGCCTGACGCGGCTGCGACGAACGCCCGCGCTGGCACTGCTGACGGCGGACGGGCCCGGTGACGGGACGAGGGGGTGACACGGTGACGGACCCGGACTGGGACGACGACGAGGCGTTGATCGAGGCCTTGCGCGACGCGTTCACCTCCGCGCAGGAGGTGCCGCCGGAGTTCGTGGAGGCCGGCAAGGCGGCGTTCGCGTGGCGGACCATCGACGCCGAGCTGGCCGCGCTCACCTACGACTCGGCCCTGGACCCGTTGGACGCACTGGCGATCCGCTCGGAGAGCGCGATGCTGCGGTCGCTGACGTTCGCGTCGGACGGCTGGACGGTCGAGCTCGAGCTGACCGCGGACGCGGTCCTCGGTCAGCTCGACCCGCCCGACCGCGGGACCGTCACCGCCCGCGGCGACGGCGGCCGGCTCGCGTCCGCGGAGATCGACGACCTCGGCTTCTTCGTGCTCGGCCCGCCGCCGACCACGCCGTACCGCCTGGTGTGTCAGACCCGCTCCGGTACGACGATCCTCACCGGCTGGATCACGCCGTAGCTCGCGGGTCGGTCAGGCCGCGAACACCTGGGAGTCGTCCGCGAACGCCTTGAATTCCAGGGCGTTCCCGGCCGGGTCGAGGAAGAACATCGTCCACTGCTCACCGGTCTGCCCCTGGAAGCGCACGTACGGCTCGATGACGAACTCGGTCCCGGCCGCCTTCAGCCGCTCGGCGAAGGTCTGGAACTCCTCGACGGTCAGGATCAGCCCGAAGTGCGGCACCGGGACGTCGTGACCGTCGACCGGGTTGTGGATCCGTTGCGCCCGCTCGGGCGCGAGATGCGTGACGAACTGGTGGCCGCGCAGGTTCCAGTCGATCCAGGTGTCCGAGCTGCGGCCCTGCTCGAGGCCGAGGACCGCACCGTAGAAGTGCCGCGCCGCGTCCAGGTCGTCGACCGGCATTGCGAGGTGGAAGCGGGGGATGGGGGAGTCGAGAACAGTCATGCCGTCATCCTCGCGCACCTCGGTCGCGGTCTCGCGCCGAGCGAGTCTCAGGCCTCGGTCTCAGGCTGACGTCTCGTTCCGCTGGCCGGACTCGACGTGCGGACGGGACTGCCACAGCGCCCACTCCGCGCTGACGTCGCCGGCCGTCCGGAGCAGCAGCGGCAGGTGGTCGTGCAGCAGCGTGTCGACCGAGGTCTCGGCCGCGTGCACGGTCACGTTCATCGCGGCCCGGACGGTGCCGGTGCCGTCGCGGACCGGCGCCGCGACCGAGCGGACGCCGGGCGCGAGCTCCTCGTCGGCCAAAGCCCAGCCGCGGGCCCGGATCTCGGTCAGCTCGTCGCGCAGTTGGTCGGCGGACCGGCCGATGTACGGCGGCAGCCCCGCGCGGCTCGGCTGCGCGAGGACGTCGTCGAGGTCGTCGGGGGAGAGCGCCGCGAGCAGGACCTTGCCCTGCGAGGTCTGCGCGGCCGGGAACCTGGTCCCGATGTCGACCCGCAGCGCGATCAGCTTGGGCACCGACACGCGGGCGACGTACACGATGTCCGATCCGTCGAGCTGCGCCATCGACGACGACTCGCCGGTGCGCGCGACCAGGGCCTGCAGATGCGGTTTCGCGATGTCCCACAGCCCGAGCGAACCGACGTACGCCATCCCGAGCGTGAGCACCTTCGGGGTGAGCTGGAACGACCCGTCGACGGTGCGCACGAAGCCGAGCTCTTCCAGCGTCAGCAGCAGCCGCCGCGCGGTCGGCCGGGCGAGACCGGCCGCGGCGGCGACTTCGGACAGCGACATCGTGCGGTGGCCGGCGTCGAAGCAGGTCAGGACGTCCAGCCCGCGAGCCAGCGACTCGACGAAGTCCGGACCCGCGCCACGCCCTGCCATCTGCTCTCCTCCAGTCAGCCGTCATCGACGGCCCAGCCTACGGTTCACCGAAGATGGTGCCACGTGCCTCTCGCGTCGAGTCGGACTTGTAGTCGGTGTACTGGTACGGGTTGTCGAAGACCTCGCCCTTCGGCAGCTCCGGGTTCATCCCGCTCGCCCACGCTTCCTCGCCGAGGGTGGCGCGCAGGTGGTCGACGGTCGCCTCCGCCTCACGCCGCAGGGCGGGCAGGTCGCAGCCGATCAGCCGGTTCTCGTACTTCACGACGCGGCCGTCGACGATCACCGTGTGGACGTCGCCGCGCTGCGCCTGGAACGCCACCTGGCCGTACGGGTTGATCAGCGGGAACGACACCGGTGACTCGTCGTTCTTGATCAGAATCACGTCGGCCTTCTTGCCCGGTTCGAGGCTGCCGAGGTCGTCGCGGCCGAGGGCCCGGGCGCCGCCGCGGGTCGCCCAGTCGACGACGTGCTCGGCGCGCAGATGGCTGTGCGTCACGGTGTCGCCCTTCGCGTGCGCCTCGAGGTGCTCGCGGGCGCGGTCCGCGCCGAGCGTGGTCCGCATCGCGCTGAACAGATCGCCGCTCCACCAGACGCTGGTGTCCATCGACAGCGAGACCGGGATGTCGTGCCGGCGGACCTGCCAGGTCGGCGGGTAGCCCTGGCCGGCGCTCTGCTCGGACTCGGTGGAGACCGAGATCGAGCCGCCGGTCGCGGCGATCCGCTGGTACGAGTCCGCGGTCAGCGAGGCGGCGTGCACGTAGATGTTCTGCGGTGTCATGAAACCGTTCTCGTGCATCAGCTTGATGCCGTTGTCGTTGGTCGCACCCCAGACACCCGCGTGTGTGGTGACGCCGAGGTCGAGCTCGCGCGCGACCTCGAACGCGGCCCGCTCGGGGAACGCCGGGTCGCCGGTCACGTCGAAGGCCAGTTGCAGTCCGATCTGTGAGTCGTCCCGCAGGGTCTCCAGGAAGGCGCGCACCGACGGGTCGGCGGTCCACTCCCAGGGCCCGGCCTGGATGTTGCCGTAGGCAAGGACGAACCGGCCGGGGACGGCGCGCAGCGCGTCCGCGGCCGCGGCGGCGTGGTCGACGCTCTGCAGGCCGTGCGACCAGTCCACGGTGGTGGTGATGCCGGCCTCCAGCGACTCCCACGCGGATGTCAGGTTGCCCGCGTGGATGTCTTCGGGACGGAACGACTTGCCGTGCTCGAGGTAGTACCAGACGAAGTACTGCGTCAGCGTCCAGTCGGCGCCGTACGCGCGCATCGCGGTCTGCCACATGTGCCGGTGGGTGTCGATCATCCCGGGCATCACGATGCCACCGGACGCGTCGACGACCTGGGTTCCTGCCGGGACGTCGAGGCGTTGCCCGGACGCTCCGACGGCCGCGATGCGGTCGCCGTCGACGAGCACGTCGCCGTCGTGAACCACCGTGTGGTGGTCGTCCATCGTGAGCACCGTACCGCCCCGCAACAGCACCGGCCGGTCGGGAACAGGCGTATCGGCTGTGGTCATCGATGCCTCCAAGAAGCTCCCCGGACATACGTCCGTCTGACGGTCAATGGGGAGGATGAGGCTCACTATCTGAGCATCGATGGATGGTGTCAAGAGTTCGCGGTCTGCTGTTGACACCTGGTCTGGGAGCGGCTGACACTGAGGCGATCGAGAAAGCGGACAACTGTCCGTAAGTTGACCTGCAGGCTGCCGAGGAGGTCGTGTGAACGGTCCGTTGTCCGGGCTCGTGGTGGCCGACTTCTCCCGGATCCTGGCCGGCCCGTACGCGACCATGCTGCTCGCCGACCTGGGCGCCGACGTGATCAAGGTGGAGTCGCCCGGCGGCGACGACACCCGCTCCTGGCAGCCGCCGGTCCGCGACGGCATCTCGACGTACTACCTCGCGGTCAACCGGAACAAGCGGTCCGTCGCCCTCGACCTCAAGGACCCGACCGACCTCGCGGCGGCGCAGGAGCTCGCGCGCCGGGCCGACGTCCTGGTGGAGAACTTCCGGCCGGGTGGCCTGGCCCGCTTCGGCCTCGACTACGAGACGGTCGCCGAAGGCAACCCGAAGCTGATCTACGCGTCGATCAGCGGCTTCGGGTCCGGGCCGGGCGGCGCGGCGCTGCCCGGGTACGACCTGATCGTGCAGGCGATCTCCGGCCTGATGAGTCTGACCGGCGCCCCGGACGGCGAACCGTACCGGGCCGGCATCTCGGTCTTCGACGTGATGGCCGGACTGCACGCGACCATCGGTGTGTTGTCGGCCCTGAACCAGCGCCACGAGACCGGCCGCGGTCAGCACGTCGAGGTGAACCTGCTGTCGTCGGCGTTGTCCGGCCTGGTCAACCAGTCGAGTGCGTACGTCGCCGGCGGTGTCGTACCGCTGCGGATGGGGAACAGCCACCCGAGCCTGTTCCCGTACGAGCCACTGCCGTGCGCGGACGGGGAACTGATCATCACGGCCGGGAACAACGGGCAGTTCCGCAAGCTGGTCGAGGTGCTCGGCGTCCCCGAACTCGCCGACGACCCGCGGTTCGACCGGAACGAGAAGCGGACCGCGCGCCGTGCCGAGCTGCGACCGCTGCTCGTGGAGCGGCTGATGACGCGGACGAAGCAGGAGTGGTTCCGCGACATCATCGCGGCCGGCGTGCCGTGCGGACCGATCAACACCGTGGACGGCGGCGTCGCGTTCGCCGAGGAGATCGGGCTCGATCCGGTGGTGACCGTGGGCGGCATCCCGACCGTCCGCAACCCGATCACGTTCTCCGACGGCGCGGCGGCATACCGGCTGCCGCCGCCGGAGCTGGACGAACACGGCGACGAGCTGAGGAAGTGGTTGTCCACATGAGTGAGGCCGCTGCTGTGCCTGCCTTTCCGACCTCCCTGGGGACCTCGACGGCGGACGAGATCCGGCTGCTCGGGCAGGACCTGACGGCCGACCTGATGGGCAAGGTAGGTTTCGGTGAGCTCGCGTTCTGGCTGGTCACGCTGCAGCGGCCGACGCCTTCGCAGACGCGGGTGTTCGAGGCGGTCCTGGTCGCGCTCGCCGATCACGGGTTCACACCGACGGCGATCGCGGCGCGGCTGACGTATCTGTCGGCGCCGGATTCGCTGCAGGGCGCGCTCGCGGCCGGCCTGCTGGGTGGTGGGTCGCGGTTCCTCGGTGTCACCGAGGACTGCGGGACGTTCCTGCACGAGGCGCTCGCCGGGCGTGAGCTGCCCGACGACGAGGCGGGCTGGGACGAGCTGGCACTCGAGGTCGTGCGCGGCGCGACGACGAAGTACATCCCAGGGCTGGGCCATCCCGTGCACAAGGTCGAGGATCCGCGGACGCCGGTGCTGATCGGCATCGCCCGCGAGGAAGGGCTGGAAGGTCCGCATCTGAAGCTTTTCCAGGCAATCGGGCGGGTGCACGACCAGGTGATCGGACGGAAGCTGCCGCTGAACGGCGCCGGCGTGTGTGGTGCCGCGCTTGC
Source organism: Kribbella sp. NPDC048915 (assembly GCF_040649595.1). NCBI lineage: Bacteria > Bacillati > Actinomycetota > Actinomycetes > Propionibacteriales > Kribbellaceae > Kribbella > Kribbella sp. NPDC048915. Next base: position 53,810 of record NZ_JBEZFT010000025.1, read on the forward strand.
CGATCTCGGGCTGCCGGTCGAGCTGCTGCGCGGGTTCGCGCTGCTGGCGCGGGCCGCCGGATTGCTCGGGCAGCTCGCCGAGGAACGCCGTCGCCCGATCGGTATGGACGCCTACCTGACCGTCGACCGCAACGCCGTGTACGTCGAACCAGAAACTTCAGAGCCGACGAGCTGAGACGAAGGAGCACCAGATGGCCACAGTCGCCGCGGTGATCGCCTCCACGCACCATCCGTTCTACTACCGGGCGAGCACCGCCACCGGGGTCGACCGGCCACCGTTCGCGGACACCTGGGTGGCGAAGATCGAGGCCTTCCGCGAGACCCTGACCAAGGCGCGGCCGGACATCCTGGTGATGGTCGGCAGCGACCACTTCCACCAGCTGTGGCTGGACAACATGCCGCAGTTCCTGGTCGGCAAGGCACCGTACTTCGACGCGAACTGGTACAACGAGGAGCGCGAGTTCGGGCTGCCGCGGATGCGGCTGGCCGGTGCCGAGCAGCTCGCCGGGCACATCCTGCGCAACGGGCTGGACGCCGGCTTCGATCTTGCCTTCAGCAACGAACTGCGGATCGACCACAGCATCACCTGCCCGATCATCACGCTCCGCCCGGAGGCGGATCTGCCGATCGTGCCGATCTACACCAACATCTTCGCGCCGCCGCTGCCCCGGCCCGGCCGGTTCGTCGAACTCGGCCGGACGATCCGGCAGCTGGTCGAGTCCTGGCCGATCGACAAGCGGGTGGCGATCATCGGCACCGGCCACCTGTCGCTCGAGCTGGGCGGGCCGCGGCAGTTCGGCGAGCACGGGCCGGACCCGGAGTTCGACCGCAAGGCGGTGGAGTGGATCGCCCGCGGCGACATCGAGGGGTGCCTGTCCGAGGTGACGCTCGACAGCCTGCACCTGCCGGGCAACGCGACCCACGGATTCATGGACTTCATGCTGATGATGGGCGTGGCCGGAGCGGGCGTGAAGGCGGACCACGTCGACTCGCTCGATCTGTTCCACACCATGGAGGCGTACTTCACCTGGTACCCGAACGGAGTGCCGGCATGAGCAAGTACCTGCTGGACAAGTTCCTCTACACCGTCGACCGCGATCCCGAGCTGGTCGAGCGGTACCGTGAGGACCCCGCCGGGACGGTCACCTGGTGGGAGCAGGAGAAGGCGAACGAGATCCTCAACTGTGCCGTCCAGGAGAAGTCGACGTGGCTGGCGTTCACCGACGAGGAACGCAGGGCGCTGCGCGAGCACGACCACGTCGCGCTGTTCGGGCTGGGCGCGCACCCGTTCCTGACGCTGACGCTGTTCATCGCGATGTTCGAGCGCGACCACGGTCCGCTCGAATACCAGAAGGCGTACGGAGCTGCTTTGAAGGCGCATTACGCTCTGCCGTATCCCGACATCGCAACCTGAGGAGCCCGCGTGCGCGCCGCAGTACTGCACACCCACGGACAACCGCCGTCGCACGGCGACCACCCGGACCCGGTCGCCGGCGAAGGCCGGTCGATCGTCCAGGTCACGGCCGCGCCGATCGTTCCGCTGGACCTGCTGTGCGCGTCGGGTACGTCGTACTTCGGTCCGCCGGCCGTGCCGTACGTGCCGGGCGTGCAAGGGGTCGGCGTCGTGAAGGAGTCGTCGGCGCTCGCGCCGGGGACGCGGGTGTTCTTCTCGACGTCAGCCGGGATGACCGCGGGCGACGGGAGCCTGGCGGAGTGGGCTGCGGTTCCGGATGAGGACCTGGTGGTGATCGACGTACCGGTGCTGGATGCCGCGGTGGCCGCCATCGGGCTGTCCGGTGTCGCTGCCTGGATGATGCTGACGTGGCGGGCCCGGATGCAGGCGGGGGAGCGGGTGCTGGTCCTCGGCGGTGGCGGCGCGGTCGGTCAGGTCGCGATCGGAGCGGCCAAGGTTCTCGGGGCGTCGCAGGTCGTGGCCGCAGCGCGATCCGAGGCGTCCCGCAAGCGTGCGTTGGAGTCGGGCGCGGACGAGGTCGTCGAGCTGGGCGGTGACGTCGACGAGCTGACTGCGCGGTTCGGCGATCCGACGTACGACGTGGTGATCGACTCGGTGTTCGGCGCCGCCGCGACCGCCGCGACCCGGGTGCTCGCCCCGGGTGGGCGGCTGGTGAACCTCGGAGGCTCGGCGGCCGACGAGGCGGTGTTCTCCTCGGCCGTCCTGCGGAGCAAGATGCTGAGCGTCCTCGGCTACACCAACAACGCCCTCACGCCCGAGCAGCGCGCCGGCGCGCTCACCGCCGTCCTGCAGCACGCGGCCAGTGGCGAGATCGGCGTCGCCCACGAGACAGTACCGCTGGCAGGTATCGGCGATGCCTGGCAGCGGCAGGCCGCGGGTGAAACCAACGGCCGGTTGGTTGTCACGTTCTCCTGATTCCTAGCGCAGTCCGGTGATGAGACCGTAGGTCACGGCCTCCTCGGCGGACAGGACGCGACCGGCGTCGAGGTCGGCGGCCACCTCGTCGGCGGACCGGCCGGTCGCGGTGGCGACGAGGTCCAGCAGGCGGGCGTGCTGCCGTTCGTGTTGGTCGGCGAGTGCGGCCAGTTGGCCGGCCGTACCGTCCGCGGTGAACTTCGGAGTCGAGAGGACGAACATGGTGTGCCGGTGGGCTTCCCGCTGCGCGGCGGCGGCGAGTACGGCGATGGCGGCACCGCGGACCGTTCCGCGGGCGACGGCGTGCACGGGGGCGGTGATCAGACCGATCGCGCCGGCGACGGAGAGCGCGGCGTCGAGACCGGACTCGCTCGCGGACAGGTGCAGGGTGATCGGGTCGTTGCCTTGGGCATCCAGAAGGAGCAGCTGCGACGCGACATGGTTGGCGAGTGCGTCGTCGAGGCGGCCGCCGACCAGGATCACCCGCTCGGCGAGCAGTCGGTCGGCCAGCTCACGCTCGATCGAGATCGAGGTGGGTTCGTACCACGACGGCAGGATCGGTCGCGGCTCCGGTCCGGCGGTGCGCGGCACCCCCGGCACTCCGGGCGTCGTCGGGATCTCCGGCCACGGGCGCTCCGGTCCTGGAATCCCGGGCGGCTGCTGCTCGATGTACATGATGACCTCCTTCGTCGTTCTCACCCTGCGGCATCGGGCGCCTGCCGGGAAGGTCCTTCCGCTGCCAGCAGACACCCGCGGGTGCCTTGCGGCTCGAGATGTTGCTGGGTCCACGGCGGTTCACGACATATGTTGGGCAGCATGAGCGACAAGGAGCCGCCGGCCACGGACGAGTCCAGCGCCGACCGCGGGCAGGCCGGTGACCAGAACGGCGGGAACAGCGACGGCTCGCAGCGGCCGCCGCACAAGCCGTGGCGGACCGAGGGGCTGCCCGCCGGACACGACAACGGCGGCAAGCCGCGCCGGCCGCGCTGGTGGAAGTGGGCGGCGTACATCGTCGGCGCCTACCTGGTGCTGTTCCTGCTCACCACGATGCAGGACCAGATGTCCGGCGCCGAGCAGACGATCGCCTACACCGACTTCACCGCCCAGGTGCAGAAGCAGAACGTCGCCGAGGTCTTCTCCCGCGGCGACACCATCGAGGGGCGGCTGAAAGAAGCGGCGCCGGTGCCGGGCAAGTCCGGCCAGACGTACACGAAGTTCACCACCGAGCGGCCGACGTTCGCCGACGACAACCTGTACGCCGAACTGCAGAAGGGCGGCGCCACGGTCCGGGCCACACCGGTGGTCGCCCAGCGCGGCGTGCTGTGGAACCTGCTGATCTCGCTCGGCCCGTTCATCCTGATCGCGGCGTTCTACTTCTGGTTGTTCCGGCGCAGCCGGGCCGGCGGCGGACTGGGCGGACTGCTCGGCGGCGGCGGTCAGCAGAAGAAGCCCGTCGACCCGAGCAGTGTCCGGGTGACGTTCGCCGACGTCGCGGGGATCGACGAGGTCGAGGCCGAGATCGAGGAGGTCGTCGACTACCTGAAGGACCCCGGGAAGTACCGCCGGCTCGGCGCCCGCGCGCCGAAGGGAGTCCTGCTGGCCGGCGCACCCGGTACCGGCAAGACGTTGCTCGCCCGGGCGACCGCCGGTGAGGCCGGAGTGCCGTTCTTCTCGGCGAGCGCCTCGGAGTTCATCGAGATGATCGTGGGCGTCGGCGCGAGCCGGGTGCGGGAACTGTTCGGCGAGGCGCGCAAGGTCGCGCCGGCGATCATCTTCATTGACGAGATCGACACCATCGGCCGCGCCCGCGGCGGGTCCCGGTCGGTCGGTGGGCACGACGAGGGCGAGCAGACGCTGAACCAGATCCTCACCGAGATGGACGGCTTCTCCGGCGCCGAGGGTGTCGTCGTCCTCGCCGCGACGAACCGGCCCGACGTGCTCGACCCGGCCTTGCTCCGGCCGGGCCGGTTCGACCGGACGATCACCGTGCACGCGCCGGACCAGCCGGGCCGCGAGGCGATCCTCAAGGTGCACGCCCGCGGGAAGCCGCTGGCCGCTGACGTCGACCTGGCCGCGCTGTCGCGGTCCACGCCCGGGATGACCGGTGCGGATCTGGCCAACCTGCTCAACGAGGCGGCACTGGCGGCGGCCCGTCAGGGCGAGTCCCACATCACCCAGCGGGACCTGAACGACGCGCTCGAGAAGATCCAGCTCGGTACAAGGCGCAACGTCGTGATGCCGGCGGAGGAGCGGCGGCGGACGGCGTACCACGAAGGCGGGCACGCGTTGCTCGGCATGATCCAGAAGGGCGCGGACCCGGTCCGCAAGGTGTCGATCATCCCGCGCGGCCGGGCGCTCGGCGTCACGCTGTCGACACCCGAGGCGGACCGGTACGGGTACGACGAGGACTACCTGCGCGGCCGGATCATCGGCGCACTCGGCGGGATGGCGGCCGAGCAGGAGGTCCTGGGCGTGGTCACCACCGGCGCGGAGAGCGATCTGGAGACGGCGACGCGGATCGCTCGCTCGATGGTCGGCCGCTGGGGGATGTCCGACGCGATCGGACCGGTGTCGGTGCTGCCGTCCGAAGGCGACGCGCGGATGGCGGGAGTCTCCGACCAGCTGCTCAACACCGTCGACGAGGAGGTCCGGCGGCTGATCGAGCAGTGCTACGCCGAGGCGCGCCGCCTGCTGCGCGAGAACCGCTCCAGGCTCGACGGGATCGCGGCTCAGCTGCTCGAACACGAAACCTTGGACGAAGCCGACGCGTACGCCGCGGCCGGCATCACCCACGGCTCGCCGGCCTGACGTCGACGGCGGCCGGGGTTCGTCCCCGGCCGCCACAACGCTGTCAGGTCAGCCGACCGTGACCGTTTGGCCGAGGTCGTTGTAGCCGGTCGTCGGCTGCCAGGTCCCGTCGTTCGCGAGCCGGATCGAGTACTCGGGTCGCGTGGACAGCCGCGGGTCCGGCAGATTCAGCAGCAGCTTGTACTCGCCCGGGATCGGCGGCGCGGGGACCTTCCAGGACAGGTTGGTTGTCGTGCCGGCGGCCCAGTGGCGCGGGTCGGCCGGGACGTCGACCTTGTAGGTGCGCTTGTCGCCCTGGAAGACCAGCTGGACGCCGCGCGGGTTGTACGGCGCGGCCCAGCCGTCGTTGCGGATCTCCAGGTCGACCGTTACCTGGCCGCGCGGCCGGGCTCGGTCGGTGAACGTACCCTGCGTGAGCGCGAAGCGGTAGCCGAGCTTCTGCTTGGCGGTCTCGATCTCGGTGCCCCAGCTGCCGAGCACGTCCTTGTTGTAGTCGGTGTTCAGGTACGACATGTGCAGCATTGCCATCTCGGTGGCTGCGGCGTCCCACTCCGACCGCGGCGGGTTCACTGCGCAGGTCTCACCACCGAATGGCAGGTAGTTGGTGTCCTGGGCAACGAAATCCTTGTCCAGCTGGATCGGGTCGCTCAGGTAGGTGCCGAAGTCGTCGTCGCTGGCCAGGAAGCAGTCGTTGTGATGACCGATCCGGGCCAGGTCCGAGCCGTCGTACGCCTGCTCGTCGGTCAGCGCACCCTCGGTCCCGGTCGGGACGCCGTACTGGCGTTGCTTCATGTACGGCGTCCGCACCTGGATCATCCGGTCCTTCGGCAGCGCCTTCAGCAGCGCGTCGGTGACGGCCTTGCGGTCGGCCCAGTTCTGGTCCGACACCTGGCTCGGGTCCTGCGGGTCGCTGAAGTGGTCGGTGTAGTAGCCCTCGCCCCACAGGCCGATGAAGCCGGTCTGCATCACCTCGATCACGTCGGCGTTCGCGCGCAGGATCGGCGTCAACTGCTGGATGTGCTTGACCACCCGGTCGACCGGCGCGTCGCCGTACGGCGTCGGCGGCGGCCAGCCCACTCCGGGCAGTGCGTACGCGAACCGGAGGATTACCTTGACGCCGGCCGCACGGGCGGTGGCGAAGTCGGCCCGCACCAGGTCGAGGTACTGCTTGTCGAGGACGTCCCGGCTCGCGAACTTCTCCAGGTAGAACACGCGCAGGATCTGCGTGATGTTCTCCTGCGTCCGGTAGTTGCGCAGCGTGGTGAGGTCGAGCGGGACGTACCCGGTGCCGTCGGCGCGGTAGTGCGTCTCGGTGTGGTGGTAGAAGCCGCGCTCGGGGTTCGCGATCACCTCGGCACTGGCTGAATAGGTGCGCGTGCTTGCCGGTGCCGGCGCGTGGCCGGCGACGGCCTGCTGGGCCGGGACAAGCAGGCCGATCGCGCAGGCGGCTGCTGCGAGCCTTCGTCTCATGGGGTCTCCCTAGCTGATGCTGACGGTGTGCAGGAGCGAGTTCATCCCGCTCGCCGCGTCCCACGTGCCTTGGTTGGCGAGGCGGATGGAGTACTCGGGGCGGGTGGACAGGAGCGGATCCGGCAGGTTCAGCAGCAGGTCGTACGACCCTGCCGGGACGTTGCCGGGGACTGCGAGAGTCTGCGAGACGGTGGTGGACGAACCAGCGGTCCAACGACGCGGATCGCCGGTCATGGGGAGCTTGAAGGTGTTGCCGGTCGCAGTGTTCCGCAGGACGAGTTGCAGGGTGCGGGGGTTGTACGGCGTCGCGTAGCCGTCGTTGTGGACCGTGAAGCTGACCGGGAGGCTGCCGCCGGGGGAGGCGGTGGCCGGGTAGGTGCCGGACTCGAGCCGGAAGCGGTACCCGAGGTTCTTGCGGATGGTGGTGAGACAACCGCCGGTGTTCCACGAGTTCAGCACGTTCGGCTCGTAGTCGGTGTTGAGATACGACCAGTGGAACTGGGCCAGCTCGCCGGTCGCGGTCGGGCACTCCGAGCGTGGTGCGTTGACGGCACAGGTCTCACCGCCCATCGCGACGTACGTCGTCTCGGCCTGGAGGTACGGGTATTCGACGGACGGGTTCTCGTACGTGCCGAAGTCGTCGGCGCTGGCGAGGAAGCAGTCGTTGTGGTGCCCGATCCGGGACAGCGTGCTGCCGTTGTAAGCGTCGCCAGGCTGGACCGGGGATGTCGAGTACAGGGTGCGCTTGAACTTCGGCGTCCGGAGCTGGATCATCCGGTCCGACGGCAGGACGCTCAGCAGCTTGTCGGTGACCGCCTTGCGGTTCGCCCAGTCGGCTGCCGAGATGACGCCCGCGTTGCCGAAGTTCTGCGTGTAGTACCACTCGCCCCAGGCGCCGATCAGGCCCGCCTGGACGATCGCGATCACGTCCTTGCCGGCGCTCAGGTACGGCGCCAACTGGTCGAGATGCCCCAGGACGCGATCCTTCGGTGGGTCGTCGCCCGTGGTCGAGGTGGTGTACGCGAACCGCAGCACCATCTTGAGACCGGCTGCGCGAACGGTGTTGAACTGCTGCTGCAATTGGTCGAGGGCTGCCTGCGCGATCGGACCGTTCCTGTACTCGGCCAGGTAGAACACGCACATCACCAGCGAGATGCCCTCGTTGGCGCGGTAGCTCTGCAGCGTCGACAGCGAGAAGTCCGTCTTGTCGCAGTCGCCGGTGTGGTGGTACAGACCGCGCTCGGGATTCGCGAAGTTGTCGGCCGACGGCGGGTAGGTGACGCCGCCACTTCCACCGGTGTAGGTGTGCGTGTACTTCGCCGACGTCTCGAGCGGAGCTTCCGTCTGGAAAATCAGATCGGCGTCGTTCGGCGTGGCAGTCTCACCGAGGTCGGAGCGCTCGACGGTCCACTGCGCGACACCGCCGGAGTTCCCGAAGCTGACTGCGCGGACGAGCGTCCAGCTCCAGCCGGTGCCGGTGTGCCGGTACAGGTTCCCGTTCTCCAGCAGGTAGTCGGCGCCGGTACCGGCCTGGGCGTAGCCGGTCGACGGGTTCCGGTCGGTGTCGACGTACACGCGGACGAACTGCGGTGTGCCGGTGTACGCGAAGCGATACGAGACGGTCGTCGCCGTGTTGGTGGCGCTCGCGTCGCTGATCGTGGCGTGGGCGGGGGTGGTGAGTACGGCGGTCAGAAGGGCGGCGGTGGTCAGGACGAGGGCGGGCAGCCGGAACGGACGCATCATGATGCTTCCTCTCGCTGGGCGTGGCGATGGGGATAATCATGGAGTCCAGGAAAATTATGTCAAGGCCTCAGCCCACTGGTGATCGTCGCCTCGACCTCGTCGAGCGCCAACCGGACCGCGCCGAGCGCGACGCCCTCGTCGGCGAACCCGGACACCCGGATCTCCGGCGTCCGCAGGCACCACCGGTCCAGTTCCCGCCGTAACGGGTCCACCATCACGTCCGCCGAGCGGGAGAATCCGCCGCCGATCACCACCAGTTGCGGATCGAGAGTCAATACCAGCGCCGACGCCCCGACAGCCAGGTCGCGGACGTACTCGCGCACCGCCGCCAGCGCCTCGTCGTCACCCGCCCGCGCGGCGACGAACACCCGCTCGATGTCATGCGCAGGGTCGAGACCGGCCGGCGCCGTCTTCTCGAGCCAGCGGTACAGGTGCTGCGGCGCCTGCTGCCAGCCGACCGCCGGCAGCGCGCCGATCTCGCCGGACCAGTTCGCGAAGCCGCGGTGGAGCTTGCCGTCGATGATCAGCCCGGCGCCGGTCCGCAGTCCGGCCAGCAGGAACACGACGTCCTTGGCGTACCGCGCGACGCCGCGCCAGGTCTCCGCGAGCGCGGCGAGCTTGCAGTCGTTCTCGACGCGGACCGGTCCGGTGACCAAGCGCCGTACGTGCGCGGCGAGGTCGACGCCGCTCCACTCCGGCAGCGAGTCCGACAGCATGACCTTCCCGGTGCCGTCGACGAGGCCGGTCGTCGCGACCCCGGTCGCCCAGATCTCCCCGGCGCCTGCCTTCGTGAGTGCCTTGGTCACGCAGCGATCGATCGCAGCCAGCCGAGCGCGCCGTCCGGCGGACGCAGCGACGTCGAGACGTGCCTGGCTGATCACCTCGCCGTCCAGGTCGGTGACGAGAGCCAGCACCTTGTGACCGCCGACGTCGATTCCGAGCAGTCGCCCGGCGCCGGCGTTGAACCGGTACCGCCGGGCGGGCCGGCCGACGGAGCCCGCGGCCGGCGCGACCTCGGTGAGCCAGCCGCGGCCGAGGAGGTCGCGGGTCACGTCCTCGGTCGAAGCGCGCGACAGCCCGGTGCGCTTCGACACTTCGGTGAGGGTCAGTGGCTGATCACCGCGCAGTTCCCGCAGAACGGCGGCCGCGTTGAGCTGGCGCAGCCGCGAGAGATCCCCGCCGACCGGTTCCTCGGTCATCCGCCACCTCACTTCTCCGGGACTCCTGGATAACTATAAGCATCGGTGTTGCGCGCGGGTCTCACCGTGTGAACGGGCGCGCCGGAGGTCTGTTGCGGACTCCTGACAACGTTGTACCGTGAGTCGCCGAACGCTCGATCCGAAACGTTTCCGAAGGTTCCCACTCGAGGAGGACCCGCGTGTCCAACCCGCTGAAGATCGCGACGCTCAGTTTCTGGCACGTCCATGCCGGCGACTACTCCAGGCAGGCCCAGGAGCACCCCGGAACGGAGTTGGTCGCCGTCTGGGACGACGACGCCGAGCGCGGCCGGGCCGGCGCCGAGCAGTTCGGTGTGGAGTTCACCGGTGACCTCGACGCGCTGCTCGCGCGTGCGGACATCGACGGTGTGGTGATTACGACGCCGACGGACGTACACCGCGACATCATGGTCAAGGCCGCCCAGGCCGGTAAGCACATCTACACCGAGAAGGTGCTCGCGCCGACGGTCGCGGAGGCCGAGGAGATCGTCGCGGCCACCGACGCCGCGGGCGTGAAGCTGACGGTGTCGCTGCCGCGGCTCGCGCACGGCTACACGACCGCGATCCGTGAGGTGCTCGACAAGGGCACGCTCGGCCGGGTGACGTACGGCCGCGTGCGGCTGTCGCACGACGGTGCGATCGGCCGCGACGGCAAGGAGGGCTGGCTGCCGCTGCGGTTCTTCGAGCCGAAGGCCGCGATCGGCGGTGCGCTCACCGACCTCGGCTGCCACCCGGTGTACCTGATTCAGCTCTTCCTCGGCGCGCAGCCGGAGACCGTGAGTGCGACGTACCGCTCGGTCGCGGGCCTCGGACTCGAGGACAACGCGGTCGTCGTGGCCGGGTACGCCGACCAGAAGATCGGCGTGATCGAGGCCGGGTTCGCGAGCAGCAACCCGTTCACGATCGAGCTGTTCGGTACCGAGGGCACCCTGACCTACACCGACCGCGGCAACGTGCTGCTGGTGAACGGCGAGCAGGTCGACGTACCGGAACACTCGCCGGATCCGTTCGCGCAGTGGGTCGACCACATCGTCAACGACACCCGCGCGGACGAGAACATCGAGCGGGCCGTGCAGCTGACACGCCTGGTGGTGGCAGCGAACGCGGCAGCCGAGTCCAACCGCGTCATTTCCTACAGCTGAAGGAGCCGCTCATGATCAAGGTCGGACTCATCGGCGCCGGCGGGATCGCGTCGGCGCACATCAAGGGCTACCGCGCACACGCGGACCGGATCACGATCACCGCGGTCGCGGACGCCGTCGAGGAGACGGCGAAGAAGCGCGGCGCGGAGCTGGACGCGGCGGCGTACACGGACTACCGCGAGATGCTCGCGAACGAGGAGCTGGATGCGGTCGACATCTGCCTGCCGCACCACCTGCACGAGGACGCGATCGTCGCGGCCGCCGAGGCGGGCAAGCACATCCTCTGCGAGAAGCCGCTGTGCCTGACGGCCGAGGAGGCGGCGGCGGTGCGCAAGGCCGTCACCGAGAACGGCGTGACGCTGATGTGCGCGCACAACCAGCTGTTCATGCCGGCCGTGGCGAAGGCCCGGGAGCTGTTGCAGGCCGGGACGCTCGGCACGGTGTACGAGGTGCGCACCACCGACAGCTTCTACAACGACTTCGACCCGACGTCGATGGGCTGGCGGGCGAGCAGCAAGACCAGTGGTGGTGGCGAGCTCATCGACACCGGGTACCACCCCACGTATCTGATGCTGCACCTCGCCGGCGGGCTGCCGGTCGAGGCGACCGCGATGCTCTCCACGCACCGGTTGAAGTTCATGGAGGGCGAGGATTCGGCCCAGGTGCTGATCCGCTTCGACAACGGTGTGGTCGGCCAGCTGGTGACCAGCTGGGCCTACCAGCCGGCCGCCGGCACCGAGCGGTTCTCGGTGGTCGGCGAACTCGGCTCACTGACCAGCGACGGGACCACGCTGTCGTACCAGCTGCGCTCCGGGGAGAGCGAGACCTTCGAGTTCGAGCCGGTGGACACCTTCGTTGCCGAGGTCGGCCACTTCGCCGACTCGCTGATCGGCAAGCAGCGTCCGCTGCACACCGAGGAGGAAGGGATCGCGGTCCTCGGCATCCTGCTCGCCGCGTACGAAGGCTCGCGCTCCAAGACGATCGCGCCGGTCCTGAAGGTCTGACTAGCCCACCGCGGGTTCGGTGAAGTAGAACCCCGCGGCGAGATCCGCCAGCAGGTCCGGATGGGTGGGCTGCCAACCGAGCAGTTCACTCGTCCGGGCCGCGGACGTCGGGACGTCCATCGCCGCGAAGTGCGCCAGGAATCCCAGGTACTGCGGTGCCTCGTCGGCGCTGACCGAACGCGTCGGCAGCCCGAGCTCGCGACCGATGGCCTCGGCGATCGTCCGGAACTCGATGCCTTCGTCCTGCACCGCGTGCAGCCGGCTGCCTGCCGGTGCGGATTCGAGCGCGAGCCGGTACAGCCGCGCGGCGTCCAGGGTGTGCACTGCCGACCACTTGTTGGTCCCGTCGCCGACGTACGCGGCGAATCCGTGCCGCCGGGCGAAGCCGATCAGCGTCGGCGCGAAGCCGTGCTGATCGAGCCGGCTGTGCGTGATCGGCGGCAGCCGCAGGGCCGATGAGCGGATGTCCTTGGCGGCCAGCTCGACGACGTAGTTCTCCGCATCGACGCGATACCCGCCGGCCGGTTCGAAGTCCTCCTCGGTCGCCACTCGTCCGCGAGCGACGTCGGCCAGCATGGCGGTTCCCGACGTGCTGACCAGGGGCTTGCCGGTGCCGGCCAAGGTGTCGCCGATCGCCCGCAAGGCAGCGAGGTCGGACTCCGCCGCACCGGCCAGGTCGCCCGCCTGCATGGCGTCGTGGCGGAACGCGAGGTGGACGACTCCGTCCGCGGCGGCAGCCGCCGCGCGCAGCCGATCGAGGTCGTGCAGGTCGCCGCGGACGACCTCGGCGCCCCAGCCGGTCAGCCGCTTCGCCGACTCGTCGGACCGGGCCAGGCCGAGGACCTGATGACCGTTGTGCAGGAGTTCGGGGACCAGCGCCGAGCCGACGTGACCGGAGGCTCCGGTGATGAAGACGCGCATCGAGAGTTCCTTCCCAGTGATGTCATTGACTGACATCACTCACCCTACAGCCTCATGTCACTCGATGACATCAGGCTAGGATCGAGGCATGGGACGGTGGGAGCCAGGAGCGGCCGGACGGCTGCGCGTCGCGGCGATGGAGCTGTACGCCGAGCGCGGCTTCGACCGAACGACTGTCGCCGAGATCGCGGACCGCGCCGGTGTCACCGCTCGGACGTTCTTCCGGCACTTCGCCGACAAGCGCGAGGTGCTGTTCGGCGGCTCCGAGCAGCTCGAGGAGCACCTGGTCGCCGCCCTGGCCGCGGCGCCGGCGGACGCGTCGCCGATGGCAGCGGTCACGGCCGCCGTGCTCGCGTCGGCCGACTACTTCGCCGACCTGCCGCGGGAGGACGCGCGCCGGCGGGCCGCGGTGATCGCGTCGACGCCCGAGCTGCGGGAGCGCGAGCTGATCAAGATGGCCTCGCTGACGACTGCGCTCGCCGGGGCGCTGCGGGATCGCGGCGTCGAGCCCGCGGTGGCCGCGCTGGCGGCCGAGACCGGGGTCGGGGTGTTCAAGGTCGCCTTCGAGCGCTGGATCGCGGCGCCGGACGACGTACCGATCGGTGACGTCATCCGGGCGACCCTGCAGGACTTTTCCGCGCTCACCGCTTAGGAGCAGGACTTTTCGCGGCCGGGCTGTCACAGCCGGGGCAGGTGCCCTGTCTTACCTCGTGACAGCTCACATCCAACTGAAGGGGACTGCGATGAAGATCGTCGTGATCGGCGGCACCGGCCTGATCGGTACCAAGCTGGTGGCGAAGCTCACCGAGCACGGCCACGAGGCGGTCCCGGCCGCTCCGAGCACCGGGGTGAACACGATCACCGGTGCGGGCCTGGCGGAGGTCCTCAAGGGCGCCGACGCGGTCGTCGACGTGGCCAACTCGCCGTCGTTCGAGGCCGGGCCGGTGATGGAGTTCTTCACCACCTCGACCCGGAACGTGCTGGACGCCGAGGACGCGGCCGGTGTCGAGCACCACGTCGGCATCTCGATCGTCGGCACCGAGCGGCTGGCCGACAACCACTACTTCGCCGCGAAGATCGCCCAGGAGAAGCTGATCGAGGGCTCGGGCATCCCGTTCTCGCTCGTGCACGCGACCCAGTTCTTCGAGTTCGTCGGCGGGATCGCGGACGAGGGCACCTGGGACGACGGCAAGGTGCACATCGCGCCGGTCGCCTGGCAGCCGATCGCGGCCGAGGACGTGGCGGCGATCCTCGGCCGGACCGCGGTCGGTACGCCGCTCAACACCCGGATCGACATCGCGGGCCCCGACGAGGTCCGGATGGACGAGTTCTTCCGCACGGCGCTGGCCGAGCGCGGCGACACCCGCGAGGTGGTCTCCGACCCGCACGCCCGGTACTTCGGCTCCGAGCTGACCGAGCGCAGCCTGGTGCCGCTCGGTGCGGCGACGCTCGGCCAGGTGCACTACGCCGACTGGTACGCGACCCAGGCCGGGCGATGACGATGGGCCCCGACCACGAGTTCCTCCGGAACCTCGACGCGGCCGTCGAGACCGAGCTCGCCCGGAACGCGGCCGTCACGCCGCCCGAGCAGGAGTCGCCGGGGGAGTGGCTGATCGATCCGTTCGAGCTCAAGGCCGAGGCGGCCGATCTGAACAGCCTGCACAGCGCGATCCACGCGCTGGAGGGCGAGCCGGAGCCGTATCCTCCCGCTGATGCCTGAGATCCCCGAGAACACCGAACAACCCGACGACGGGGTCGCCGCCTTCAACGAGGTGCGGCCCCGTTTGATGGGGATCGCGTACCGGATGCTGGGCAGTCATGCCGAGGCGGAGGATCTGGTCCAGGAGGTGTGGCTGCGCTGGCAGGCCGCGGACCGTGCCGCCGTACGGAATCCGATCGGGTACCTGTCGACGGCGGTGACCAGGCTGGCGATCAACGCGAGCCAGTCGGCGCGCGCCCGCCGGGAGACGTACGTCGGTCCGTGGCTGCCCGAGCCGGTCGACACCAGCGCCGATCCGTATCTCGGCGCCGAGCGCGGGGAGGCGTTGAGTTTCGCGGTCCTGCTCGTGCTCGAGCGGCTGTCACCGACCGAGCGTGCGGCCTACATCCTGCGTGAGGCGTTCGACTACCCGTACGACGAGTTGGCCGCGATGCTGCAGACGAGCGAGGCCGCCGTCCGGCAGCTCGTCAGCCGCGCCCGGAAGCGGATCCGCGCGGAACGCCGGACCGAGGTCAGCGGGAGCCGGCAGAAAACGTTGCTCACGGCATTCATCACCGCGGCGCGATCGGGCGACCTCAGTGCACTGGAGAACCTGCTGGCTGCGGATGCGATCAGTTACTCCGACGGCGGCGGCGCCGCGCGGGCGTCGAAGTTCCCGGTGGTCGGCCGACTGCGGGTGGCGAAGTACCACCGGGCCTTCCACAGCCATTTCTGGGTCGGCGTCGAGGTCGAGTTCGGTACGGCGAACGATCGCGCGGTCGCGCTGCTGCGCCGCGACGGCGAGGTGTTCGCGATCTGTACCGTGACCGCCTCGGCCGCGGGGATCGACGAGGTGCTGTGGCAGCTGAACCCGGCGAAGCTGTCGGCGGTCGCCTGAGGTGCCGACGTGATGAAGCGTGGCGACCACGCTGTTGTGCACCGCTTCGCGACCGCGTGCCGTGCGGGCAGTGCCGGGGCGGTCCGGAGCTTGCTCGCGCCGGAGGTGGTCGCGGTCAGCGACAGCGGCGGGCAGGTGGCCGCGACGACGGATCGGGTCCGCGGCGCCGACCAGGTCGCCCGGTGCGTGACGCACCTGGTGGGCCCGGAGACCGTGCTTACGGTCGAGGCGGTGAACGGCCGGCCGGGTGTGGTGCTGCGGATGCTCGGCCGGGTGGTCGCGGTGCTCAGCCTGAACGTCACCGGCCAGAAGGTGTCCGAGGTCTGGATCGTGCTGAATCCGGACAAGCTCCGGCACTGGCAGTCCCGGGAATGAACCCCGCCGCTCTCACGTTGACGTGTCAACCTAGACTTTTCCCGACCAGGTGACAGGAGCGTGTGAGCATGGCCGAGCAGGTCCGGCTGGATTTCGGGTTGGACACCTTCGGTGACATCCCGGTGGACGACAGCGGTGCGCCGGTGACGGCCGCCGCGGCGATCCGGCAGGTGGTGGACGAGGCCGTGCTGGCCGACCAGATCGGCGTCGACGCGGTCGCCCTCGGTGAGCACCACCGGCCGGAGTTCTCGATCTCGACCCCGGAGACCGTGCTGGCCGGGATCGCGACCAAGACGTCGAAGATCAAGCTCGGGTCGGGCGTGACGGTGCTCAGCTCGGACGACCCGGTGCGCGTGTTCCAGCGGTTCGCGACCGTCGACGCGCTGTCGAACGGGCGGGCCGAGGTGATTCTCGGGCGCGGGTCGTTCACCGAGTCGTTCCCGCTGTTCGGGTACGACCTGGCCGACTACGACAAGTTGTTCGAGGAGAAGCTGCAGCTGTTCGTGCGGCTGCTCGACGAGAAACCGGTCAGCTGGGAAGGCACGGTCCGGGCGGCGCTCGACAACATCGAGGTGTACCCGAAGACCGAGTCCGGCCGGCTGGCGACGTGGGTCGGTGTCGGTGGGTCACCACAGTCCGTCGTGCGGACGGCGTACTACGGGTTGCCGTTGATGCTCGCGATCATCGGCGGTTCGCCGGAGCGCTTCGCGCCGTACATCGACCTGTACCGGCGGGCGGCGCAGCAGTTCGGGACCGTCGCGCACCCGGTCGGCATGCATTCGCCGGGGTTCGTCGCGGACACCGACGAGCAGGCGAAGGAGATCTTCTACGCGCCGTACAAGGTGATGCGGGACCGGATCGGCGCGTTGCGCGGCTGGCCGCCGCTGAAGCGCGAGGAGTTCGAGGCCGAGCTCCAGCACGGATCGATGTACGTCGGTTCGCCGGAGACCGTCGCGCGCCGGATCGCCGGCGCGGTGCGGGCACTCGGCGTCGAGCGGTTCGACCTGATCTACTCGGGCGGTCCGCTGCCGATGAGCGCGCGGCTGAAGGCGGTCGAGCTGTACGGGACCAAGGTGATCCCGCTGGTGCGGGACATGCTGGCGGAGGCCTGATGTCCGACGCAGCGACGACGATCGGGATCCTCGGCGCCGGGAAGGTCGGGACGGTGCTTGCGCGGCTGGCGGTCGCGGCCGGGTACGACGTGCTGATCGCCGGCTCGGGTGACGTGTCGAAGATCGCGCTGATCGTGGAGGTGGTCACGCCCGGCGCGGTGGCCACCACCGCCTCGGACGCAGCGGCCCGGGCCGACGTGGTGATCCTCGCGCTGCCGCTGGGCAAGTACCGGACGATCCCGGCCGATGCGCTGCGGGGCAAGCTGGTGATCGACGCGATGAACTACTGGTGGGAGGTCGACGGCATCCGCGACGACCTCACCGATCCGCTGACGTCGTCGTCGGAGCTCGTCCAGGAGTTCCTCGCGGACTCGCGGGTCGTCAAGGCCTTCAACCACATGGGATATCACGACCTGGACGAGGGCGCGCACGCCGTACCGCGCAAGGCGATCGCGGTCGCGGGCGAGCAGCCCGACGCCGACAAGGTCGCCGCGATCGTCGACAAGTTCGGCTTCGACCCGGTGTACGCCGGTCCGCTGGCCGACGGCAAACGCCTCGAGCCGGGGACCGAACCGTTCGGCGCCAACGTCGGCGCGGACGAACTCCGCGCCATGCTCGACCGCTACCCGCAGACCGCACCCGGCCGCGAGGTCCTGGAGGCCCGCGCAGCCGCGGCCTGAGCGGTCGCCGGGGAAACAAAGTCGCTGGGAAACAAATGTGCGCCGGGTGACGAAAAGTTTCCCAGCCGGTCACTCCACGAGTTTGCCGTCGGTGGTGACGTCGCGCATCAGGCGGCGCAGCTCGTCGGGGATGGGCGGGATCGACTCCGGCGCGACCTCGCCGGGGGCGGACCAGACCAGGTTGACCTGGAGCGACTCGTCGAGGTCGGGGTAGTCCGAGCGGTTGTGGCAGCCGCGGGTCTCCCGGCGGACGAGCGCTGCGTCGAGTGTCGCGCGCGCCGCCAGCGCCGAGGACTTCAGGTCGAAGGCGTGGGCCAGGTCCTGGAAGCCGGCGATGTCCGGATGGACGCCGATCCGCGTGATCCGCTCCTCGAGCTCCGCGAGTTCCGCGAGGCCGGCGCGCAGACCGTCCTCGTCCCGGACGACGCCGGCGCGCGCGGTCATCGTGTCGCGCAGGGCGCGTTGCAGGGCGCGGACGTTCTCCGGGCCGTCGTTCGCCAGCAACTCATCGATCTCCGCGCGGGCCTCCGCGACCGCGTCCGCCGAGCGGTGTTGCGCCTGCCGGTCGATCGAGTACTTCGCTGCCTCCTCGGCGACGATCCGCCCGAACACCAGCAGCTCGATCAGCGAGTTGCCGCCGAGCCGATTCGCGCCGTGCAGGCCGCTCGCGGACTCACCGATCGCCCACAGGCCGTCCACGCCCGTGCTGTGGTCCTCGGGCCGGACCCACACGCCGCCCATCGAGTAGTGCGCGGTCGGCGCGATCTCGATCGGCTCCTTGGTGATGTCGAGCATCTGCAGCTCGAGCAGCGTCTGATACACGCGCGGCAGCCGGCGCATGATGGTTTCGCGGGGGAGATGTGACACGTCCAGCCAGACGCCGCCGTTCGGCGTACCGCGGCCTTCCTTGATCTCGGTGTACGCCGCCAGCGCGACCCGGTCCCGCGTCGACAGCTCCATCCGCTCGGCGTCGTACCGGGCCATGAACCGTTCGCCGAGCGCGTTGCGTAGTTGACCGCCCTCGCCGCGGGCCGCTTCGGACACGAGCGTGCCGGCCGCGTTCCCGGGCTCGATCAGGCCGGACGGGTGGAACTGGACCAGCTCGGGGTCGCGGAGCCTGCCGCCGGCGAGGACCGCGAGCCGGAACGCGTCGCCGGTGTTCTCGTCCCGGCGCGACGACGTACGACGCCAGATCCGGGTGTGCCCGCCCGCGGCCAGAATCACCGCGTCGGCGTGGATCACGTACCGCCGCCCGGTCGTCAGGTCGAAGCCGTACGCGCCGAAGACCGTGTTGTCCTTCACCAGGATCCTGGTCACGTAGACGGTGTCCAGGATCGGCACGCCGAGCTGGACCGCGCGGTTGATCAGTGTGCGCTGGATCTCCAGCCCGGTGTAGTCGCCGGCGAACGCGGTCCGGCGGAACGTGTGCGCGCCGAAGAACCGCTGCGAGATCCGTCCGTCGGCCTCCCGCGCGAACGGCATCCCCCAGCGCTCGAGGTCCTCGATCCCGCGGGCCGCGTTCTGCGCGACGACCTGGACGGTGATCGGGTTCGCGAGCAGGTAGCTCTCCTGGAGCGTGTCGGCAGCGTGTTGCTGCCAGCTGTCGTCGGCGTCCATCGTGGCGAGCGCGGCGTTGATGCCGCCGGCCGCCAGTGACGTGTGCGCGTCGGATCGCGGACGTTTGCCGAGGGCAAGCACTTCCACGCCTTGCTCGGCCAGCTCGATCGCGGCCCGCAGTCCGGCACCACCGGTGCCGATCACCAGGACCGAGGTGGCGATCTGCTGCTCGGTGATACCCATCTGGACTCCTCCGCCGGTGTGAGCGTCTCACTCAGTAGGACACCGCAGCCCCTGGGTCTGTGACTGTCTCTCCGGTCACAACAACGCTGTCTGCCCGGTCTCACTCGGTAGACCCCTGAGCAAAGGAGAGCTCCATGAGTGAGAATCCGGTCGTGGTCCTGGTCCACGGCGCGTTCGCCGAGTCGGCCAGCTGGAACGGCGTGATCGAGCGGCTGCGCGCGCGGTCGATCGAGGCGGTCGCCGTGCCGAACCCGCTGCGTGATCTGGCCGGCGACGCGCAGTACGTGCGTGACGTCATCGCCGGGATCGGGAAGCCGGTCGTCCTGGTCGGGCACTCGTACGGCGGCATGGTCATCACGCAGGCCGCTGCGGACAACGAGCAGGTCCGGGCACTGGTGTACGTGTGCGCGTTCGCGCCCGATCACGGCGAGACGGCGTTCCAGCTGTCGCTGCAGTTCCCGGGCAGCACGCTCGGTGACGCGCTGCACGCGTACCCGGTCAGTACCGGTGGCAACGAGCTCGCGATCCGACCGGACGTGTTCCGGCAGCAGTTCTGCGCCGACGTACCCGAGGATCAGGCCGCGTTGATGGCCGCGACGCAACGCCCGGCGACCGAAGCCGCGCTGACCGCGCCGCTGCCGACCTCGACACCGGCCTGGTCGACGATTCCGTCCTGGTTCGTGTTCAGCGACCTGGACCGCAACATCCCGGTCGCGCTGCACCGGTTCCTCGCCGAGCGTTCGGGCGCGAAGGGGGTTCGCGAGATCGCGGGCGGGTCGCACGCGCTGAGCGTCTCGCAGCCCGTGGCCGTCACGGCCACGATCCTGGAGGCCCTGGGCGCCTGACCACGAGCCCGACCACGGGGTCTCCAGGGCGCGGACCCCGTGGCCGGCGGCCGACGCTGGGTGTTGTCCCCCCAGGAATGTGCTGCTCGGCGTCAGGAGGCCGGATCGTGTGTACGACGGGATTGGACGAGTTCCTGCAGGCTCGACCGCGGTTGTACCGGATCGCGTGCCGGATCGCCGGCAACTCGCACGAGGCCGAGGAGCTGGTCCAGGACGTGTGGGTGCGCTGGCAGCGGACGGACCGGACGCGGGTAACGGACCCGCAGGCGTTCCTGGTGACGACGGTGTCGCGGCTGGCGATCAATCTGGTCCAGTCCGCGCGGCGCCGGCACGAGACGGCCGCCGGCCCGTGGCTCGCGGACGAGCGGTTCGCGGACGAGCAGTTCGCGACGGGGCGAATCGCGACCGGGGGAATCGCGACCGGGGGAATCGCGACCGGGTGCATCGCGACCGGGTGCATCGCGACTGGGTGCATCGCGACTGGGCCGGATCCGCAGCAGGCCGCCGAGAACCAAGAGGCGTACGCGGTCGCCGCCCGGCTGATGAGCGAGCGGCTGTCACCATCCGAGCGGGCGACGTACGTCCTGCGGGAAGGCTTCGGCTATCCGTACCGCGACATTGCCGAGACGTTGCGGATCGGGACGCCGAACGCGCGGCAGTTGGCGAAACGCGCCCGCGACCGGCTGGCTGCGGAGCCGGCGCCGCGGCCGCCCGGGTCCTTGACCACGGCAAGCATCTGAGCAGCCGGCTCAGGCGCGGCTGAACGGGGCAGCCGATTGTCAACCGGTGTCCGATAGGCGTTGCGGTACGCGCGGGTCCTGTACCGGTATCGCTGCTCGCACGTAGCCTCTGACGAGGGGGTGTGAGCCGATGACCAGCACAGCGCCGGAGCTGCGGGGACGCGCGATCGAATCCGCACGCCTGGACCACGTCGTGGCCGGGATGCGCTCCGGAGCCGGACAGGTGCTGGTCGTGCGCGGCGAGGCCGGGATCGGCAAATCGGCGTTGCTCGACGACCTGGTGAGCCGCGCCGACGGTTGCCGGGTTGCGCGGGCCAACGGCGTCGAGTCCGAGATGGAGTTGGCGTTCGCCGGTCTGCACCAGTTGTGCCTGCCGCTGCTCGGTCTCAGTGAGCGGCTGCCGGCCCCGCAGCGGGCGGCCCTCGAGGTCGCGTTCGGGGTCAGCGGCGGCGGTCCACCGGACCGGTTCCTGATCGGCGCGGCGACGCTCGGTCTGCTGTCGGCGGCTTCCGATCGGAAGCCGCTGCTGTGTGTCATCGACGACGCGCAGTGGCTCGACCAGGCCTCGGTCCAGACGCTGACGTTCGTCGGGCGGCGGCTGTTCGCGGACCGGATCGGCCTGGTGTTCGCGCTCCGCGAGCCGGTCGTCGGGCCGGAGTGGCGCGGGTTCCCGGAGCTGCCGGTGCGCGGTCTGGCCGACGACTACGCCGCTTCGCTGCTCGACTCCGTCGTCCCCGGGCGGCTGGACGGCTCCGTCCGGGACCGGATCGTGGCGGAGACGCGTGGCAATCCGCTGGCGCTGATCGAGCTGCCGCGCGGGTTGACCGCCGCGCAGCTGGCCGGCGGGTTCGAGTTGCCGGACGCGCGCCCGATCGCGAGTCAGATCGAGCAGAACTTCGCCCGCCGTCTCCAGGCGCTACCGCCGGACACACAGCGGTTGCTGCTGACTGCGGCGGCCGAGCCGGTCGGCGATGTACCGCTGCTGGTGCGTGCGCTGGCGACCCTCGACGTCCCGATGGCCGCGGCCGCGCCGGCGGAGGCGGCGGGGTTGATCGATATCGCGGCCCGGGTGCGGTTCCGGCATCCGCTGGTTCGGTCGGCGGCGTACCGCAGTGCCGATCCGACGGACCGCCGGACGGTGCATCAGGCCATCGCCGGCGCGATCGACCCCGAGCTCGACCCCGACCGCCGGGCCTGGCATTGCGCGCAGGGTGCCGACGGCCCGGACGAGGAGGTGGCCGCCGAGCTGGTGAGTTCGGCCGCTCGGGCGCAGCGGCGGGGCGGGATGTCGGCGTCGTCGGCGTTCCTGCAGCGCGCGACCGAGCTGACTCCCGATCCCGCGACCCGTGCTATCCGCGCGCTCGCCGCGGCCGAGGCGAGTCTCGCGGCCGGTGCCTTCGAGGCCGCACAGCGCTTGCTGAACACCGCCGAACAGGGCCCGGTGACCGACCTGCACCGGGCGCGCGTGAACCTCCTGCGCGCCCGGCTCACCTTTGCGTCCGGCCACAGCCTGGACGCGCCGCCGTTGCTGATCGACGCCGCCCGGCGACTCGAACCGCTCGATCTCGCCCTCGCCCGCGACACCTATCTGGACGCGATCGCCGCGGCCCAGTTCGCGGGCCGCTTCGGCCGCGACCAGGGGATCGCGCATGTCGCTCGCGCGGCCCGGTCGGTGCCGCAGCTGGCCGAGCCGCGCAAGCGCGACCTGCTGTACGAGGCGGTCACCACACTCTTCGCGGACGGCTACCCGGCCGCGGTCGCGCCGTCGCGGGAGGCGATGACCGCGTTCGAGGCGGAGAACGGTACGTCGGACGCCGACGACCTGACCTGGATGTGGCTGACCGCGATGCTGGCGGTGAGTCTGTGGGACGACGTGGCGTGGGACCGGCTGACCGGCCGGCATCTGCGGATCGCCCGTGAGGCCGGCGATCTGAACCAGTTGCCGCTGGTCCTGCACCACCGGGCGATGCTGAACATGTTCGGCGGCGAGTTCGGGACGGCCGCCGCACTGCTCGCCGAGGTCCGAACGATCAGCGAGGCGACCGGCGTCGGCCTCGCGTCGTACGGCGAGATCTGCCTCGCCGCCTGGCGCGGGCAACCGGACGCCGCCGCCCGGACGGCGGCCAGCCTGGAGGACTCGGCGACCAGGGGTGAGGGCGGCGCGGTGTCGTTCGCACACCTGATCGATGCACAGCTGCAGAACGCGCAGGCGAACTATGCGGCCGCGTTGGCGTCCGGTCTGGCGGCAACGGCGTACCCGGAGGAGCTCGGTCCGGCGAGCTGGGCGTTGCCGGAGCTGATCGAGGCCGCGTCGCGCGCGGGGCAGCCCGAGAAGGCCGCGACGGCGTACGACCTGCTGACGAACCAGACCGAGGCGAGCGGCACCGACTGGGGGCTCGGGATTCTCGCACGGGCAACGGCTTTGCGGTCGACCGGGCGCGCGGCGGAGGCGGCGTACCAGGAGGGCGTCGAGCGGCTGAGCCGGACGCGGATGCGGATGGACCTGGCGCGGACGCATCTGGTGTACGGCGAATGGCTGCGGCGCGCGGGACGCCGCCAGGACGCGCGCGGTCAGCTGCGGATGGCGTACAAGCTGTTCTCGGCGAGCGGCGCCGCCGCGTTCGCGGAGCGGTCGGCGCGTGAGCTCGCGGCGGCGGGGGAGGTGCTGGACGAGCGCCGTACGGCGGACAACTCCGGGCGGGACTCGTTGACGTCGCAAGAGGCGCACATCGCCGATCTGGCCGGCGCCGGGCTGACCAACGCCGAGATCGGTGCCCAGATGTTCCTCAGCCAGCACACCGTCGAGTGGCACCTGCGCAAGGTCTTCGCGAAGCTCGGGATCACGTCCCGGAAACAGCTCCGGCCGCAGTAAGGCCGCGGTCGTTCGTTGTCACAGTTGACCAGGCTGGCGTGTCTTACTTGTGAGAGCTCGACGGACGGAGGACGCGGTGCGCAGGATCCTGGTGGTGGGCGGCGGGTATGCGGGCTTCTACACGGCCTGGCGGCTGGAGAAGAAGCTGCGCCGCGGCGAGGCCGAGGTGGTCGTCGTCGACCCGCGCCCGTACATGACGTACCAGCCGTTCCTGCCCGAGGTGGTGGCCGGCTCCGTCGAGGCCCGGCACGCCGCGGTGTCGCTGCGGCGGAACCTGCGGCGCACGAAGATCGTGGCCGGCATGGTCACGAACATCGCGCACGCCGACCGCACCGTGACGATTCGTCCGTCGGTCGGCCCGAGCTACCCGATGACGTACGACGTGATCGTGGTGACCGCCGGCGCGGTGACGCGGACGTTCGACGTCCCCGGCGTCGCGGACCGCGCGATCGGGATGAAGCACGTCGAGGAGGCGGTGGCGATCCGGGACCGGATGTTCACCGCCTTCGACGAGGCGGCCGGGCTGGCGCCGGGGCCGCAGCGGCGCAAGCTGCTCACGGTCACGTTCGTCGGCGGCGGGTTCTCCGGGGTCGAGGGCGCCGCGGAGCTGTTGTCGCTGGCGCGGGCGCTGCTGAAGAAGTACCCCGAGCTGTCGGCGGACGACCTGGCGTTCCATCTCGTCGAGGCGACCGGCCGGATCCTGCCCGAGGTCAGCGACGCGCCGGGCGCGTGGGTGGTCCGGATGTTCGAGAAGCGCGGCGCGGCCGTGCACCTGAACACGACTGTCACGTCGGCTCAGGACGGGCACGTGGTGCTGTCGGACGGGTCGGAGTTCGACTCGGAGCTGATCGTCTGGACGGCCGGCAACGCCGCGACCCGGTTGCTGCGCAACCACACCGACCTGCCGCACAACGAACGCGGGCTGGTCCAGGTGCGGGCCGACCTGCGGATCGGTACCGAGACCGAGATCGTCCCCGACGCCTGGGCGGCCGGCGACGACGCGGCGGTCCCCGACCTCGCGTCGTCGGTCCCGGGCGCGTACACGGTCCCGAACGCGCAGAACGCCGTACGGCAGGGGAAGCTGCTGGCGAAGAACCTGGTGCGGTCGTTGCGCGGGCGGGAGCCGAAGAACTACGTGCATCACAGCCTCGGTGCGATCGCGACGCTCGGCCTCGGGATCGGCATCTTCCAGTACCGGCGGATCGTGATCAAGGGCCTGCTCGCGTGGCTGATGCACCGCGGGTACCACGTCCTCGCGGTGCCGACCTGGGACCGGAAGGTCCGGGTGCTGTCGATCTGGCTCGCGTCGTTCTTCTTCGGCCGCGACATCGTGTCGCTGGCCTCGGTCCAGAGCCCGCGCGAGGCATTCGCGACCGAGGCCCGCTCCCGCGCCCTTACCGCGGCTCGGTCGGAATGAGCAGGTCGGTCAGGCCGAACCTCGGACCGGCGGCCGGCAGCGTCGGTTTCCAGCCGGGCTCGAGGCTGAGGTAGCTCGCCGGGTCCGCCCGGAGCAGTCCGATCAGGACTTCCGCGACGATGCGGCCACCGACCGGGCCGAGCCGGTCGCCGTCGGATTCCTTCAGGATGTAGAACCAGAGCGGGGTGCCGCCTGGCCAGGTGTCATCGGTGAGGGGCGGGACGCCGAGGAGTTTGGCGATGGACTCGCCGCTCGGCAGACCGGTGGTGTCGCCGCGGAGCAGATCGCGGACGGCGAGCGAGCGGTACGCCGACTCGTCGACGGCGCCGGTGACCTGCTCGGGCAGGCCGATCAGGCTCGCGGGCAGCCGGCCGTCGAGCCGCTTCGCCCGCTGCGCCGGCGGCCGGCCCGGGACGTCGAAGAGTTGGGTGAGATCGAGCTCGTGGGGCGGTGGACCGAAGCAGACGAGGTCGGGGAAGAGTGGCAGTTCGGGGCCGTTCGCGACCAGCCGGTACGTGTGCCGGATCTGGCCGTGTCCGTAGCGGTAGGCCGCGTCGGCGAACTCCAGCGGGATGAACGCCTGCATCGGCTCCGGCGCGAACCACTTGCCGCCGTCCTCGAGGACCTCGGTCACCAGCGGCTGGCCGACCAGGCGCGGCAGGAAGTCGTGGACCACGATCCACTGGTAGTGCCAGGTCAGGGTGATGCGCGCTCGCTCGAAGACCTCCTCCTCGGCCGCGCCGGACCCGCGGAGCAGGTCGACGAAGCGGTTGTGGGCGTCCAGGAGTGCGATGTGCAGAGCCAGGGAGAACAGGTGGACGTCGTTGCGCGGGTCACCGATCAGCGCGACACCCTGCTGGTTTCGCGGTACGTCGTACTTCTTGCCGTCGTTCGTTTCGTTGTTCGTGCTGTCGTGGGTGAGGAGGAACTTGGCGGGGTCGTCGCGGTCGAACAGGTACGGCGATCCGACCGGGCCGTCGGCGTACAGCATCTCGAGGTTGAGCCGCGGCGAGCGGGCGTTCTTCAGCGCCTCGACCTGCGCCAGGCCGGTCGTGATCGGTGAGCGGTCGGCGGTGGTGTCGTGGGCGAGCAACTGCCCGAAGAACGGCCAGCCCGCTGCCTGCTCGGCATCGTCGCTCTCGCCGCCGAGGTGCGCGGAGCCGGCGCAGATACCGCCTGCCGCGCCGGCTCGCATCAGCACCTGCGGATCCGTGCCCAGCGGCTCCAGCCCGGGGAACATCCGCCCGTACCGCGCGCCGCCGATCGGCCGATCCACGCTGCGCACCAGACTCAGACAGTGGTCCCGCGCCGCCGGATGCTTGCTCATCCACAACCTCCTGAAGAATTCGAATCATCAGGAAAGACAAGACAGCCACGCCGATTGTGACCGTGACAGTTGCCCGCGGCCCGGGTACCGATGGGGCGTTACAGGCTGAGGGCCTTCGGCGGGCCGGAGAGGGCGGCCTTGAGCTGGAGCGCCAGATCGTCCATGATCTCGAGCCGACCGGCTTCGAGTCCGTCGAGGGCGAGGCGGGCGATGTCGGCGGGGTCGTACATGAGTTCCTCAGGGAGTTGCACACCGGTCTGCTCGGCGAAGTCGAGCAGGGTCTGGGTGCGGATCAGGCCGGGGACCAGGCTGCTGACGAGCGTGCCTTGGCTCTCCAGCTCCGCGCGGACACCGTTGGTCAGTCCCCACGCGGCGGACTTCGCGGCGGCGTACGCCGTGTTGCCGTGGACGGTCGACCACGCCGCGGCCGACAGCACGTTGAGGATTGCACCGCCGCCGTTGCGGGCCAGCACCGGCGCGAACGCGCGGATCATCGCGAGCGTGCCGTAGTAGTTCGAGTCTATCGTCTCGCGGATCTGCGCGAGATCGCCGGTGACCAGCGAGCCGCCGTTCGTCGACGCGGCGTTGTTGATCAGTACGTCGACGTCGCCGGCGATCGCGGTCACCGCGTCGACCGAGGCCTGATCGGTGATGTCGAGCCGCAGGACTTCGGCGCCCGGTACGTCGACGAGCTCGGGCCGACGAGCGGTGGCGTACACCTTCGCGCCGCGGGCGAGCAGTTCGACGGCCAGATGGTGGCCGAGGCCGCGGTTGGTACCGGTGACGAGCGCGGTCGCGCCGTGCAGTTTCATCGTTCCTCCGAAGGATCCGGCCAAGGGGCGGCCGAGGTCGGGATGGGTGGAAAATGACCGAGTGGTCATGTTTGTCACCTTAGACAGAAGATGACCGATCGGTCAACTTGCTACCCTGGGGTCGTGACGACATCGGTGAGACCGCCGCGCGCCGACGCGGCGCGGAACCGGGAGGCGCTGCTGGCCGCGGCCGAGGCGGAGTTCGCCGAGCGCGGGATCGCGGCGTCCGTCGCCGACATCGCCCGCCGGGCCGGGGTGGTGAAGGGGACCGTGTTCCGGCACTTCGCGACCAAGGAGGACCTGATCGCGGCGATCGTGATCGGGCACATCGCGACGCTGTCCGACGAGGCCCGGAAGTTGCTCGGGGCATCGGATCCGGAGGCGGCGCTGCGTGAGTTCCTGACCGTGGCCGCCGATCAGCGGCACCAGCACAACCTGACCTTTCTGCAGACGGCCAGCGCCGGCAACACCGCCGTACTCGCGGCCCGAGACGAGCTGATCGGGTACATCGGGCAGTTGGTCGACGCGGCGCGCGCAGCCGGCGCGATCCGGGCGGACGTGACGGCGATCGACGTGTTCCTGATGATGTGCGCACCGATCCACATCATGGAGAACTCCTCCGACCCGTCGCCGTCGTTGTGGCAGCGCTATCTCGGCATCCTGTTCGACGGTCTGCGTCCGGAGGGAGCGAGCCCGCTGACGCAGCCCGCGCCGAGCAAACCCTGATCTGCCGGCAAACCCTGATCTGCCGAGCGTGCCGGTGATCTGCCGAGTGAGCCGGTGAGCCTGCAGGGTGAGCCGGTGATCAGTTGATGCGGGTGAGGCGGCCGTCGTCCTGGAGGCGAATGGTGGTCTTGCGGGTCCCGACGGTCAGGTCGACGAAGAACAGGTTGCCGACGGTCCGGGTCTGGTAGCTGACGGTTTCCGTCGGCGCGGTGGGGACGATCGCGGACAGGATGGCTGCCTCGCTGCCGGCGCGGGCGAACGTGACGACGGGTGCCGCCTGCCGGTGGAAGATGTCCGAGTAGTACCAGCCCTGCACAGGATCCTGCTGGCCCTGGACGACGCCGATGCTGTTGGCGGCCGGCTGCTGACGATAGGGGATCTGCAGCAGATACGTTCTCGAGTTGTTGCCGTTGGCAACCGCGGTGGTCGGCGACTGGACCGTGACCTGCTGATCGGGCGCGAGATGCCAGAGCGTCTCGTACCGCTGGTTGCTCGTCGCCTGACCGCGATCCAGTGTGACGACGAGGTCCGGATCCTTGAGCACGAGGACGTCGCGCTTGCGGTTCACTCCCGGCGCGGGGGAGTCGGCGAGCGAGTACGACTCCCAGGTCGGCGCGATCGAGGCGCGCAGCAGTCGCGTCGGCACGCTCGTGGTCTCGGCCGACGGGATACTCATCACGTTGTGCGCGGCCTGGCTCTTCGACCACGCCTGCCACTTGTCGAGCTGGTACCCCGAGTGCCCGGGGTCGATCAGTACGTCGCGCCCGTGCGACGAGTACGTGATCGACATGTGGTCGTCGTGCCCGTGCAGCGTCCGCGCGGCGCCGTACCGGATGCTGTACGTCGACTCCTGGCCGAACGACCGCGTCTCACCCCAGCCGGTCCGGCCGAAGACGTACCCGGCATCGAAGACCGCGACCCGTTTGCCCGGCTTGGTGCCGCGCTTCCCGAGGCTCGCGACGTAGTCGAGCGCAGTCCCGGCGGCACCGGTCGGCTTCTGCCGTACGGCGTCGCCGACCTGCTGCAGCTCGCCGGTGGACTTGGTGGCGAGCGCGAGCCATTCCGACAGCG
Source organism: Kribbella sp. NPDC048915 (assembly GCF_040649595.1). Classification (NCBI taxonomy): domain Bacteria; kingdom Bacillati; phylum Actinomycetota; class Actinomycetes; order Propionibacteriales; family Kribbellaceae; genus Kribbella; species Kribbella sp. NPDC048915. The sequence continues at coordinate 82,878 of NZ_JBEZFT010000025.1, forward strand.
CGGCCCGCCGTTGCGCGATGACCTTTCCCGGGTCGGCGCCGCAGCGCTGCAGGGTCGTCGTCGCCCGTCCCCAGAGCAGGTAGTTGAACATCGCGTACCCGACCGACTGCTCGTTCGTCGACCCCTGCGGATCGATCGCCGTCGTGATCGCCTGGGTGAGCCGGTCGACGGCCAGCTTCTTCAGTTCGGGCCGCTGCAACGTGCAGCCGACACCGAACAGTGCGATGCTCTCGTCCGTCCCGTGGTTCGACGGGCCGCTCCAGTTCGCGATCATGAACTGCGCATGGTCGATCAGTGCCTTGTCGAGCCAGGCGTACTGGGTGGGCAGGGTAGTGACCTTGAGCCCCTGGAGGACCGCCCGCCGGGTGCAGAGCAGCACGTTGGTGCGGTGCATCGTGGCTTCCCAGGCGCCGATGTCGCTCTTCCACGAGTACGGGTTGTCCTGGACCCAGTCGCGGATGATCGCCAGCGTGTGCGTCAGCGCCGTACGGTCACCGCGTTGGCCGGCCTGGATACCGTTGCCGAGCCAGCGCAGCGAGTGCAGCCACATGTACCAGCTGGGCTTCTGGTACGGGTTCGAGCGCCAGTCCACGTCGCCCTTCCCGTTGCCGACGCGGTGCGGCGGATCGTCGCCCCAAGCAAAGGTGTCTTGCAGCAGCATCGTCAACGGAACTGCCGACTGGATGCCGCTGAACCCGGGGCACTCGTAGGTACCGGTGTTGGCCACCGGGGTCGAGGGCGGGGGAGTGGCTGGGGTGTCCACGCCCGGCAGCGGCTCCTCGCCGGAGGTTGAGTCGGGGACGCTGGGCCTGGGGCTGGTCCCTGGGGTGGGCGGTGAAGTGTTGGGGGTTGGGGAGCCAGGTGTGGTGGCTGCCGTGTTGCGGTCGCGGGCACCTGGCATGAGCACGAACACCGCACCGGCGAAGGCGACGGCGCAGACCAGGACGCAGACAAGCGTCAGCGCGACGGTCGTGCTCAACCGCCTCGTCGGATGCGCCATTCACCCCCCTCTCACCTCACCAGACGCCCGACGCCACTCATTCCGTTGCGTCCCCCAGGCGTCACGCCGTGTCGTTAGAGGGTACGAGACGTGCCGTACCACGTCCGACCACGGCCACCCCGAGGCCCAGGACGCTCGCCCCAGCGGCCACCAGCGCACAGCTCACGAACCCGCCGCCGAGCTCGTGCGCGGCCCCCAGCAGCGGCCCGAAGGTGGCGACGCCGATCGCGCCACCGATCTGTCGCGACGTGTTGAACGCGGCCGACGCAGCGCCGTGCAGCCCCGGTTCGACGGAGGCGATCGACTGCGCAGTCATGGTCGGAACGAGCACACCGGAGCTCAGACCGAGTGGGATCAGCGCGAGCACCATCGGCCAGACCGCGTCCGCCGTACTGGCCCAGGCGAGCGCTACGAGCGCCACGGTGATGACCGCCTGCCCGGTCGCGAGCACCGCAGACCTGCCGAACCGAGCGACCAAGGGCGCCGAGGTGAGGTTGGCGACCGAGATCAGCCCGGTCAGCGGCAGAAACAGCAGTCCTGTAATGAGCGCGCTCAGCCCGCGGCCTTGCTGCAGCAGCAGGCTCATCGAGAACAGCACGCCGTAGAACACGAAGTTCAGCAACGCTCCCTGAACCGCCACGGCCACGAACCCGCGCTCGCCGTACAGCCGGGTCGGCAACAGCGGGACCCGAGCCGATCGCTCGACCAGGACGAACGCGGTCACCCCCGCGACGATGACTCCCACGGCGCCGACGACCGCGGGATCGAACCACCCGCGCACCGGCGCCTCGATCAACGCGAACACCAACCCGCCGATGAACGCGGTCGCGGTGGCCATACCCACCAGATCGAGCCGGCGGGGCCGCCGTACGACGCTCGGCATCGCGCGCCACGCCCAGAGCGCGGCGGGGATCCCGATCACCACGTTGACCGCGAAGACGGCACGCCAGTTCGCCAGCGCGACCAGCCCGCCGCCGAGCAATGGCCCGGCCGCCATCCCCGCACCACCGGCAGCGGCCCACCAGCTCACCAGCCGATGCCGGTCCCGCTCGTCGGTCGCGGACGCCGTGGCAAGCACGAGTGCGCTCGGCAACAGCAGCGCCGCGCCCGCGCCCTGAACCAGTCGCGCAACGTTCAGCATCAGCATCGACCCGGCCACCGCGCACACGGCCGACGACGCCGTGAACACCAGCAGCCCGGCGAGGAACGCCCGCTTGGCGCCGACCGTGTCCGCGATCGCGCCGGCCCCGAGCATCAGCGCGGCGAACGCCAAGGTGTACGCATTCACCGCCCACTCGAGCTCCGCCCGAGATGCGCCCAGATGCTCGGCCAACTGCCCGAGCGTCACGTTCACGATCGTCCCGTCGACGAACACCATGAACGACGCCACCATCGCCAACCCGACAACCGCCCGCGGGCGCAGGAAACCCATGCCGACGACCCTACGTCGCTGTTCGACACTCATCGAACAGATTTCGCGCAGTGGACTCCTCGACACTCGACGGGCGGGGTCCATGGGTGTGGGGTTGGGTCGGGTCGCTGGTTCGGGTCGCTGGTTCGGGTCGCTGGTTCGGGTCGCGGGGACGAGGTGCTGGATGGGGCTGGGTGGTGGGGTCGGGCGTGGTGGGGTCGGGCGTGGTGGGGTCGGGCGTGGTGGGGTCGGGCGTGGTGGGGTCGGGCGCGCCGATCCGGTCAACTGCCCGATCCGGGCGTCCTTCGAGTGGGCC